>DASQVU010000517.1:0-5521 GCA_035640615.1 Pseudonocardiaceae bacterium | reverse complement strand
CGTCGCGCAGCGGGCATCCGGCGTAGGCGGCGAAACCCAGATCGTGATACGCCGGATGGTTGGCAAATGCGGGATCTTCGGCAGCGTCTTCAATGTACAGAGGTTGTCCGGTGAAGAAGGTGGACGGGCAAAAACCGGTGTCGATAGACGCCAGCCGTAATGTTGCAAATGGTTCACCGAAGCCGAACTGACCCACTAGATGCTGCTCGGTATCGATTAGGTTCACGGCTGCGATCGGGGTGCCCATCACGATCGCGGCCAGCTCAGCGAGCCGGTCCAATGCCTCCTGGCACGCTTTGGCCACCCGCAGCACCGCAGCCACCGCGGCGAGCCGCTCGGGATCACTCAGGTGCTGCGCTGCAGCCACCGGGCCAGTTTAGGGGCAGGGCGGTGAGGCGCGTGTGGCTGCTATCTGCAGCCGGACGTAATCGATTACCGGCTCGCTCATTTCTCGAACGACCGCGCGTACGAACGGCAGATTCTGGTGGGCCGGTAGTGCACGCAGTTGGGCGCCGAGCACCACGGTGGCCAGATAGGTTTCGAACTGCTCACCGTGCTCGAAGACCGCGAAGTCTGGGACAAGCTCGACGGTGATATCGGTGAACCCGGCTCGCCGAAGCCGCTGGGTGGTCTGCTCGACCCCGGCAAAGTTCCACACCTGCCCACCGTCATCCCCGCTGACAGCACGCAGCGCCGCGCGGACCCGGTCGACGTTGCCGGCCCCACCCGCCTCGGCCACGAACCGGCCGCCGGGGTGCAGCGCGGCCGCCACGGTCTGGAACAGCACGTCATGGTCGGGTAGCCAGTGCAGGGTCGCCACGCTGAGCACGGCGTCCACCGGCTCGTCGACGGTGAGGGGCTTTCGCAGGTCAGCGTGTACCACGGTGACCCGGTCCAGCCGGTTTTGCAGACGGTGGCGTAGCTGGACCAGCATCTGTTCAGACCCATCGACGGCGACCACCCGCCCGTCTGGTAGCGCATTGAGGAGCAGTTCGGCGTCGCGGCCGGTGCCGCAGCCCAGCTCCATGACCGTTTCGTCGCCGGCCAGCCGCAGCCGGTGGATCGTGTCGCGGCCCCACCGCTGATGCGGCAGCGGCAACTGGTCATACCTGCCGGCGTCCCACTCGAGTAGTTGCACGTCCGGAGCCTATTAGTTTCTCGTTGAGATTAATTTCTTAATTAGTGGGAGGGCGTAAGGTCTCCCGCCATGGACACCCTGTCCAGGCGCCAGCTGCTCACTTGGGCCGTCGAAACCGCCGCACTCGCTGGGGCGATGGCCCTTGGCCTGCCCCTGCCCGCGGCAGCTGATCCGATCTCGAGCGTTGCAGCCGGCCGGCCGGGCCGGCATGTCCGGGACATCCTGCCCGCGGTGTCGAACAGCGCCATCGCGCTGACCATCGACGACGGGCCCGATCCGCTGTGGACGCCGCAGATGCTGGACCTGCTGCACCGCAACGGGGTCCGGGCGACGTTCTCGCTGATCGGCAAGCAGGCACGGGCGTACCCCGGCCTGGTGCGCAGGATCGTCGCCGAGGGCCACGGCGTCTGCAACCACAGCATGACCCACCCACAACCGTTCGGCGCGCTGAGCAGTGCGGCGATCCATCAACAAATCGCCGACGCCCAGTCCGCCATCACCGATGCAGCCGGGGTGGCACCGGTCCTGTTCCGGGCGCCCGGCGGGGACTGGACGCCGGCGGTGCTCGCCGCGGTGGCCAGCCTTGCGCTTGCACCGCTGGGCTGGGACGTCGACCCCCGGGACTGGTCGCGACCCGGTACCGCCACGGTCACCAGCCGGCTGCTCGCCGCCCGGCCGGGCGACATCCTGCTCTGCCATGACGGCGGCGGCAATCGCGCCCAAACTGTTGAGTCGTTGCGTACCGTGTTGCCGGCGCTTAGCCGGCGTGGTCTGCAGTTCGTGACGCTATGATTTCGGCCGTTTTTGTGCGCTGTGCTAACGCAGCGTGGTCTTCCATCGCTATGGGGAGACGTACGGAAGGTGGCAATGCTTGGGGGGAGTTATGTTCAGTCTGCGCAACATCGTGGTGGCTCTGGTGGCGACCACCGCGATTGTCCTGGTCCTAGCCGGCGTCACCGCCGGGGTATTCGTGACCCCGCCGGTAGATCCGCTCGTGCCGCAGGCCAACCCGGTTGACCAGCGTGCTGTGACGCAACAGCCGGCTGTGGTGCCACAACCTGTTCCTGCCCAGCAACCGGCGCCTGCTAAGCAAGGCGTCGCTGCTGCGCAGCCGGAGGCGGTACGGCAACCCAACGTCGTACAGCAGCCGGTGGTGCACGCCGCACCCGCGGTCCGCCAGCAGCCGGTGACGCACCCCACGGTGGTCCAAACCCCGGTAGGGCCGCCGTCCAGCCCAGCAGCCCGCAATCCAGTGCCGATCGCCGCACCGGCACCTGATCAGCCGGGCGCAGCAGCACCCGCACCGGTGGTGTCCCCGGCTGCGCAGAAATCCCGAACGGTGAACACCGAGCCGTGCGCCTGTAACGGCACCATGCGCAAAGTCTCCACTCATTGGGACCCACCGCAGGACTAGAGCCGGGCACCGGGTACCGGACACGGCTTAATCGACCCGTACCGGGTGCTCGACCGGCTGTACGCGGCGCGGATCCACACCATGCTGCGCCCGCGGGCCCGGCGGCCGGCCGAACAGCGGTGCCACCTCTGCTGCGGCGCCACTCGAGCCTCGCCGCTGCACCGGCCTCGGTTCAGAGCCGGATGCGGGAAGGTCTGCGTTGATCCGCTCGCCGCGGAGTTGGTCATAGATGGGTGTAAGGCTCACAGCACGACACCATAGGCCCCGCTCTTTGGGCACGATGTCCACATTCTGTGTACAAGTCCGGTCTGCCTGTGGACGGAGGCACCGTTGACCAGGGTTTGGGTGCCTACAGCGACATATCCTGTCGTGCTACGCACCCAAACCATAATCTTGCATAGGTCCGGAATACGTTATCCGGTGCTGGCTTTGGCGTCACTCACCTCCACCAACGGTGCCCCGCAGGCGCACGTGTAACTCTGGCCGTCGGAAGGGCAGTGACATTCCTTCTCGACGCGGACTCGGCAGCCGCATCCCTCATGCGCACACGTAAGCATCGTGCCTTCACTGTATTGCGTCACTCCAGCCTCCTTGCAAACCGAGCGTCACCAGCCTGGATCACGCATCCACTCGGCCGAAAAGCCGGCCGAAGAACCGCTTCAACGCAGTCATCCAGGCCTGCATGGCGATGCTGAAACCCTTCACCGGAACAGACTGGCGCTCTACGGGTGCCTCGCCACGAGACGACCGACCGATATCGTCCGCGATACACTTGGCGAAACTCCTCATCAGCACGCTCGTGACATCCTGAACCATGCCCCTGCCGAACTGAGCAGCAGCACCGGATAGCTGGATGTCCTGCGCCACCTTCACCCGGGTCCCGCTTCCCGAAGGCGCCATCGTCGAGGTCACCTTCATGGTGGCCTGGCCCTTGCCCTTTTCCTCTGATCCGGACGCGTCCATCACGATCCGCTTAGCGGCCTCATCGCGCTCGACGATCCTGGCGGTGCCCATGAACTGAAGTTTCACCGGCCCCATCTTGGTCGTCACTCGACCCTTGTAGGTGTCGCCGTTTACATCGATAAGCTCAGCGCCCGGCAAGCAAGGTGCGATCCGCGGCACGTCCTGCATGTGCTTCCACACCTGCTCCAGCGGTGCAGCGACCTCAAACTCGTTCTCTACCAGCATTGATTACTCGCTCTCCTTCATATCCGCGGGGTCCGAACGGCGCGCGATTCACGACTCGTCCCTGCCCGGTGGCTTGTGACTCTCCGCAGAAGCGCCGTCGGGATCCACCAGGACTGCCGCCAAGCGATCGCACGACCCATCTGGAGGGGGTGCCAACCCTGGGTGATCGTTAAACCACGACTCGGGTATTTCCGGTGGGACAGTCGGCCTCTTCGAGACGTCACTCAGTGCGTGCCGGCACGGAAGTTAGGGGAAGCGATGGAGCGGGTCTCGGTAAACGGGGTTGACCTGGAGTATGCCTCGGTTGGTTCGGGCGATGTGGTGGTCTTCATCCACGGCGGTGGGATCGCCGATGCTGGCCTGCCGCTGGCAGCTGAGCCGGCGCTGCGGGAGCACTACCGGGTGATCTGGTATCGGCGGCGCGGATACGGCGGGAGCAGCCGGATCCAGGGACCAGTCTCAGCGGCCGAACATGCCCAGGACTGCCGGGCACTGCTCGACGCACTGGATGTCCGGCAGGCACACATCGTGAGCCACTCCTTCAGCGCTTTGGTGGCCGTGCGGCTGGCCGTCGAGGCCCCAGAGGTCGTGGCCAGCCTGGCGCTGTTCGAACCGACGCCGCTCGTGGTGAGCGATCCAGCGCCGTTCTTTGAATCTTTACGTCCGATGATGGACCCGGTCAGGGAGAAGTATCTGGCGGGTGACGGGGCGGCCGCGGTCGATGGGATCTTCGATACGTTGTTGGGTCCGGATTGGCGGGCGGAGGTCAGCCGCACGGTCCCGGGAGGTCCCGAACAGGCGGATCAGGACGCCGCCACCCTGTTCGAATCTGACCTTTTCCCCGGACAGGAGTGGCACTTCGGTGCCGAGGAAGCCGCAAAGATCACCCAGCCGGTGCTGTTTCTTACCGGGACTGAAAGTCTCCCGATGTTGGTCGAGGTCGGCGAACTGCTGCACGCGTACCTGCCGCAGACTGAGGACGAGGTAATGCCCGGAGCCAACCACCTGCTGCATCTCCGCTACCCCGCTGATGCCGCGGCGAGGCTGGCCAACTTCCTCAGCCATCACCCCATCGCGGCGGTGTAGCGAGTACGGCGTTCGGCGCGGTCAGCGAGCCGGCTGATAGCGGGTTAGCAGCGTCGGCCAGATTACTTCTCCTGCCGTCTCCCGCCATGCTGGTGCTATGCCGGTCGGAGGGCGAGAGGTATGCCGGTGTCGGATGCCGTACTGAATAACCTGTTCCGCGGGATCGACCTGACTGGCGTGGTAGCCAACGCCGTTCTCGACGGCGTAGTAGCACGCGCCCAGCGGCTGGACCCCGTGGGATTCGGAACGCTGGCGATCCTGTCCGGGCTCGGCGGCGGTCTCATCCGCGACACGCTGCTACAGCACGGGCCGCCGGTGGCCCTCACCGACTACGCCTACATCCTCACCGCACTGGCCGGTGCGGTGATCGCCTTCTTCGTGCGTGTCGAGGGCCGGCTATGGGACCGGTTCTTCCCCGTGGTGGACGCCCTCGCGGTGGGCTGCTGGGCAGCAGCCGGCGCGCAGAAGACGCTCGGGGTCGGCCTGGGCTGGCTGCCGGCCACGACATGCACGTCGCCTGCCTGGTTGGTGCGGCCCAGTTGCTCGCCGACGGCCGAGGCGCATGGCACGGAACCGTGGTGGCTCTCTTACAGCCGGCCGAGGAGACCGGCGACGGAGCCCGCCATATGCTCGACGATGGCCTCGCCGACCTCATCCCCCAGCCTGATGTGGCGCTAGCCCAGCACGTCCTGCCC
>DASQVU010000516.1:0-2347 GCA_035640615.1 Pseudonocardiaceae bacterium | reverse complement strand
GGCGTCGGTGAGCAGGCCCTCCTGGAACACCGTGGCCGCCAGGCTCAGGGAGGCGCCATCCGCTCGGGAGTTCAACGTGGCCACCCCAACGAGCTCCCACAACGCGGCGATGGCCTGGTCGCTTTGCCCGTGCCGGCGCAGCCAGGTGCCGAAGTTCTGCTCGTCGGTGGCCGCCGAGGTCGGGTCGACCCGCCGCAGCGCGACAGCGGCCAGCGCGAACCTCACCCGCTCCAGCAGGCTCAGCGGACGGTAGGCCAGCAGCGAGTTGGCCAGGTGCAGCGGCGCGGGCAGCCCGGTGCGGCGCAGCCACACCGGCGCCTCGGCACCTGGGGTCAGGATCGGGATGGCCAGCCGGGGCTGCATCTCGACCCGGTCGGTCACCCCGAGCCGCTCGAGCAACGCCAGATAAGAGGTACAGCAACGCAGGAACACGTGCTGCCCGTTGTCGACCCACAGCTCGCCGCGGCTGAACGAGTGCGTCAGGCCACCCAGCTGCGGCCGTGCCTCGAACAGCGTGACCTGGCACCCCGCGTCGGCGCAGCGCAGCGCCGCGGTGATGCCCGCCAGGCCACCGCCGATCACCGCTACCCGTCCCGTCATGCCGGCACCCCCGACGGTGCTGACCCCACCGGGGACGACCCCACCAGCGCCCACACGGCAACCTCCGCTTTCTGCCAACCGGACAACGACAACCGCCGGTCGAAGACCAGGCTGGGCTGGGCGACGATGCGGTCCAGCAGCCGCAGGTAAATCCCGGACATTGCGGTGCAGCAGGCCGCGCTGCGCCGATCGAGTAGCGGGACCAGACGTAGCCCGTGTGCGTACCACTGGTACGCCCGGCCGGCGCAGTGCCGGATCAGCTTGCTGAGCCGCTCGTCAGTGTCGACCAGGCGACCCTGCTCGTCCAACGCCAGCTTCACCCCGAAGCGGTCCAGGTCATGCTGGGGGAGATAGATACGGCCGTTGCCGAGATCTTCCCGGATGTCCCGCAAGATGTTGATCTGCTGCAGGGCGATGCCCAGCGCGTCGGCGTACTCGGCGGCATGCGGGTCGGGCTCCGGGTCGGGCCGAGTGCCAAATACCGCCAGGCATAGCCGTCCGATCGCCCCGGCCACGCACCGGCAGTACCCGACCAGTTCCTCGAAATCGGTGTAGCGGCGTGCTCGCACGTCCATTTCGACGCCGTCAACGAGCTCCTCGAAGGCGCTCAGCGGCAGGGGACAGCGCTGGGCCACTTCGGCGACGGCGGTGAGCACCGGGTCAAGCCCGACGTGGCTGCCGTGCTCACGCAAACTCGCTATCTCCGCCCGCAGCTTCGCCAGCTCGGCAAGTTTGTCCGCCTGGGGCAGCTCACCGTCGCCGATGTCGTCGATCCGCCGGGCCAGCGCGTACACCGCGCACAGCGCCGCACGCTTGCGGGGCCGCAGCAGCCGGATGCCGTAGTAGAAGTTTCGCGCTTCCGCGCGCGTGATCGACTCGCACCGGTCGAAGGCTTCCTCGACGCTGAGCGTGACGCTCGTCATTTCACCTCACCTCCCCACCTGAGGTTGGCGTGCGTTAGAGACCGGGGCGCGCCCGGTTGGCCGTAGTTGAAGGGCGCCCAACAAGTGGCGCAGGACGTCGCGGCGACGGGGGCGCGGGGTGGCGCCGAAGATGTCGCCATCGCTGCGACGCAGGGCGTCCAGCGCTGCGCGGCCGCCGGCGACATACCCGGCGACCGCCAGTCGCGCCCACCCGTGCAGCATTCCCACCAGCGGCGCGCCGGAGTCCAGCAGCTCCGCCGCCCGGTTGATCTCGAACGACATCAGCGCCCGCAGCGCTGGGGAGACCCGTCCTCCAGCCGGCGGGGCGTCGAGCTCGGCCTCGGACACACCGTAGGCGGCGAGATCTTCCTGCGGCAGGTACACCCGGCCGGCTCGACGGTCCTCGGCAACGTCCTGCCAGTGCTCGATGAGCTGCAAGGCGGTGCACACCCGGTCCGAGAGCTCGGTGGCCACCGGATCCGACACGCCGAACACGCCGAGCACGATCCGGCCGACGGGATCCGCCGACAGCGTGCAGTACTCGCGTAGCTGGCCGTAGCTCGCATACCGGTGCACGCGCTGGTCGACCAGGTTGGCCTGCACCAGGCGATCGAACGGTTCCCGGCCCAGCCCACGGGCCGCTACCGTGGGCACCAGCTGCTGCAGCACCGGGTGGTTTGGGCGCCCGGTTTCCCACACCGAGGCCAGATCCGCGCGGAACGCTTCGAGCAGCGCAGTGCGGTTACCTGCGGCTTCGTCACCGAGGTCGTCCACGGTCCGGGCGAAGCCATACACCGCGATCAGGTCAACACGAAGCTTCCGGG
>DASQVU010000515.1:0-5328 GCA_035640615.1 Pseudonocardiaceae bacterium | reverse complement strand
AATCGTGAGCGATCTAGCATAGGTGGATAAGGCCGTGCGCCTGCTGCACTGGCTTATCCCCGGCGAGATGCGGGTGTTTCCCACCGCCGATTTGGATACTGCCAAGATTTGGATCGCCAACCCCAGCCAGTCACACTACACAGATAAAAATGTACAAGGAGGACAGTGATGCTGGAGAAAATAACGAACGTGCCCGCTGGAATCGAGGCCCTAAAGGCTGTCGGAACAATATCCAAGGAGGATTACGAGCAGGTCGTCGAGACGCTTCTCGACGAGGCCGTGCTTCCGGTCAACTTTCTGATCAACGATGGATTGATCGTGCTGCGTACCGGTGAGGGCAGCAAGCTGTCCGCGGCGCTGCGCAACGCCGTGGTGGCGTTTCGGGGGCGGATGAGTTCGACGCTGGGACGCGGACCAGGTGGAGTGTGACCGTGATCGGTCAGGCCAGGCTGGTCCGCGACGGTGCCGAGCTAACCAGGCTGTCGGCGCTGGAGCTGACTCCGTGGGCACCTGGACGGCGCGATCACTTCATGGTGATCACACCGAGATCGTGACCGGTCGCCGAATCATGCCTAGCGGTGGTACGGCGTGATGCGCAGGCTGCTTGCCGCCGCGAACCACGCGACGTGACGTTCAAGGAGGGTTACGGAGTTCGCGGTGTGACCATCACTGTGCACGGTGCGTGATGCAGCGCCGTGCGGACCAGCGCCCCGGGTGGTTCTCTTTCGGCTGCGGGGTGGCTGCCCATCACCAGCAAATCGGCGCCGAGCGGGTTGGCGAGCAAGTCATGCGGGCGTATTCGGGCCAGTTCGCTACGGATCGGCGGGCCGAGCCAGTGCTCACCGATCGTCTTCGTGGCTCGGCGGAGTAGGGCGAGGCCAGCATCCTCGGCTTCGGCCAGCTGGCAGCTGCGCTCCCCGAACGCCAACGGCACGGCGTGGGCCAGCACCAGCTCATCCCCTAGGCCAGCAGCGAACTCGGCGGCCCAGCGCAGTACTGGTTCGTCGTCGGGCAGCCGGCCGATCGCGGCTACCACCCGCCCGTTGCTGCATTGGGTGGGAAACCGCACCACCACGGTCGCCCCTCGGGATCGGGCGACGACATCGAGCACGGTGGCGCCGATGCCGGTGGGGGCGCAGCTGCGCCCCGACGTGGCGCCCCGCCAGCCCAGCGTCACCACGTCGTGGGGCCGCTGGCGGTCGGTGAGCACTTGCGCTGCGGAACCGGCCAGCTGACTGCATCGGGCGGCGAGCGTGGGGCTGAGCTGGTGTACCAGCTCCCGTGCCGCATGCACCGCCGCGCCAGGGCTATCCACCGGCCGGTCCAGCGCGTGCCGGATCTCCAAGCCGCGGCCGGTGCGCTGGCAAGCCCACACCGACCAGCGCAGCGCGA
This sequence comes from Pseudonocardiaceae bacterium, assembly GCA_035640615.1. Classification (GTDB taxonomy): domain Bacteria; phylum Actinomycetota; class Actinomycetes; order Mycobacteriales; family Pseudonocardiaceae. The sequence goes on along the minus strand of DASQVU010000515.1, from coordinate 3,936 downwards.
GCTCTGACCACCAGGACCCGTCAACTCCGACGATCATGGCTCCGGGCACCCCCGGCGTTCGGCGTTCCGTTGTCTGTTCCCGTGCCGCGATGCTGGCTGTGCCCATCACCCTCCACCTCTGGTCTATCGGAGTCCCCTAGCGAACCAATGTTGTGGCGTCGGCGCGAGGACCCAATGGGCTAGAAAACAGGTTCCAGGGTCCCGGTCGGCCAACGCCGTGACGGGCACTGCAGCGGGCTCAGGCAGTGCCCCAGCACCACCGCCCGGGACTCGGCGCGAGTACGGCGGGCGATCTCGTCTGCTACGGCCGAGCGGCTGGATCAATCCCTGCATCGGTCCCCGCCAACCATCCCGAAATCCGATGATCTCGTGCCTGTAGATCTCAACGCCCTTGCGGACCACTGCCCGGATCACCGCATTGAGGCCTGGGCAGTCCCCGCCGCCCGTTAGCACACCGATACGCATGTCGTTTCACCGTCCCAAATCCACGGTGCGGAGGAGGTTCCAGGCTGGCCCAGATGGCCTCGGGGCGCATCAGGCCACGGACGGGTTCGGGTGGCTCGAAAGTCCTGGCGTCTCAAGCGCGTGACCGGCGACCGCGGCCGGGGTGACCTTCGTGCTACCGCGCGGGACTTCCGGCCCTGGCAGGGCGGTGGTGCTGGAGAAAACGCTGCTTGCCTGATTGCCACCTAACGATAGAAGGCAGCTGAGATGACCATATGTATCGGCGAGAGCACACGACGTCTTGCTGAGACCTACTGAGACCACGCTGCCCAGGCGGTGCTTCTGATCGACCAGGCCACGGAAGCGATCACAGAGGCCGTTCACCGCCTCCGCGCCGGATCGGTCCTCGACGACTGCGACCTGGCCGCCGCTGGAGTCGCGCTGAATGACCTCGCGAGCCTTGCGTCTCCGGAACTGCGCATCAGTCCTGCCAGTTGCTGCTGCGGCACACAATTACTGGGCAAGTCGCATGACGCACGACCGCTTGGCTGATCGAGCCGAGAAGTAGGCGGGCGAACCCGCCGCGACCGCGGGAGCCTACGACGACCATCTGTGCTCGACGTCCTAGCTCGATGAGCGCCGCAGCGGGCCGTTCGTGGATGACCTGACGCTCAACAATGATGTCGGGATATTTCTGCTGCCAGCTCGCGAGTTGTTCGGCGAGCATGCGCTGCGCTGCGGCCTCGATCTTGTCGACTGGCACCGCTTCGGCCGGGGCAATAGGGGAATGCAGCATGCCGAGATCGTCCCAAGCGTGCACCGCCCATAGGACCGTGCCAGCACGTGCGGCTGCCTCGAACGCGTACCCCAACGCTTGCTCGCTCGCTGTTGATCCGTCCACTCCGACGACGACCGGCCCAGCGGGAGCGTCTTGTCCGTGCACCACGACAACCGGGCACGAGGCATGCTGGGTGACACTAGCGCTGGTGGTACCCAGCAATATCCCGGTGAAAGCCACCTAACCCACGAGACCCTATAACAAGCTCACGGGCATGTTCTGCCTCGGCGAGCAGCCGCTCCCGAGGATCACCGCTGAACAGATGCACCTGCGTCTGTACACCCGGGCGACGAGCTCGGCTGCTTCTTGAGCTTCTCGCAGCCATCGGCGGCCCTGCTCGTGCATTTGTTGTGTCCAGTCAGCCGCAAACCGGCCGCCACCGGAAAGCTGACCAGTGGCCACTCCATGGTATGCACCAGGGAAAGGGGGCACTGCACATTCTGTGCCTCAACTGCTGCCCAGCGAACGGCGTGCAACGCCACCTGGGAACCGTCGATCCCGACGACCACAGAGCCCGGTGCGCTAACGGCATTCATGCGTGACTCCTTCTGTGCTGAAGCGCTACAACGGCGCGGACAAGGCGAAAAAGCTAGCGAGGCTCATGACCTTTTCCCATCGGAATCACATCCTGTGAAAAGCAGCTTCGCTGCCGACGTTGGTCCTTCCGGTAGGTAGTCTCTAGGACCGGAGGTCCTGGAGAAACGGGTCTTTGGCCGTAGCCGCCGGTGAGCTCAGCGGGCACGATGACGGTGTGGATCAGGACGCAAAGGGTGCCACTCGGGCCACGGTGCGGGTGTTCCTGCTGGATGATCATGAAGTGGTCCGGCGTGGGTTGCGCGACCTGCTCGAAGGCAGTGGTGGCATCGAAGTCGTCGGAGAAGCGGGGCGGGCCGATGAGGCTCTGCGTCGCATCCCCGCGGTGCGCCCCGACGTGGCGGTGCTAGATGCGCAGTTACCCGATGGCAGTGGCATCGAGGTCTGCCGGGAGATCCGCTCGTCGCTGCCCTCGGTCGCCTGCTTGATCCTGACCTCCTACGACGATGACGAGGCGCTGTTCGCGGCCATCATGGCGGGGGCCGCGGGCTATGTGCTCAAGCAGATCCGCGGCACTGACCTGGTCGAGGCGGTGCAGCGGGTGGCGCAGGGCCAGTCCTTGCTGGACCCGGCGGTCACCGCCCGGGTGCTCACCCGCTTGCGGGAGGGCCCACCCGGGACCGACCCGCGGTGGGAGGCGCTGTCCGAGCGCGAGCGTGCGGTGTTGGCGCTGATCGCCGACGGGTTGTCCAACCGGGAGATCGGCGCCCGGCTGTTCCTGGCGGAAAAGACTGTCAAGAACCATGTCTCGCGGTTGCTGGCCAAGCTGCAGATGCAGCGGCGCACCCAAATCGCCGTATTCGGAGCGGCCATGCGAGAGCAAGGCGTGCTGCCGCCGCAACAGCCGTAGCCCGTCCGACGCGTTGGCTGAGGTCAGCTCACCCGTGCCACAGCCCGGTGCACGTCGCGCTGGCTGACGGTCCCGGTCAGGGCGCCATCGTCGATTACGGGCACCGCTAGGCGCTGTGCGGCAAGCCAATCCGGTAGCGACGACTTTCGTCCTGGTCAGTCCCGACCTGAGGCCCTTCGCTGGGGCCGCGCCCGGTGACAGGTTCATCTACAACAGGAAGTCACCGTGGCGAGAGCAGGAGCAGGACATGATCGCAAGCATCGCGATGCACCCGAGATCGGTGACGAGCTCGCCGTGGCCCGCGCGCTGTCCGACCTGGGTCACCAGCTTCTCGACGCCGCGGCGGGTGATATCGAGTAGATCACCCACCAGCCGGTGCATCTGAGCCGGTAAGCGAGTTCCGGTAGCGGCATAGGGCACCAGGAGGTAGTGCGGTGAACGAGTCAAACAGCAGCTCAGGGCGTGTCGTCGTCGGCGTCGATGGATCAGCGGGCAGCCTGGCGGCGCTCGAATTCGCCTTTGATGAGGCTGCGCGCCGAGGTACCGGGTTACTCGTCGTGTCCGCGTTCGAGCTGCCCGAGGTGTGGTCGCTGACGTCCGGGTTGCCGGTGAGCTGCACCGTGGAGGAGATCCAGCACAGCGTGCTCGCAAATACCCGCCGGGTGATCACCAAAGCACTTGGCGACCGGATGGCCGCCGACGGCGCTCCGGACGTTGAGGTCGTGGCGCAGGGTGGGAGTACGGCGCATGTGCTGGTATCGGTGTCTGCCGCGGTCGGCAGCTCGCTGCTGGTGGTGGGCAGCCGGGGGCTGGGCGGCTTCCGGCGGATGTTGCTCGGCTCGGTGAGCCTGACCTGCGTGTTACACGCGCCCTGCCCAGTAACGGTGGTCCGTTCGGCGGCCGATCAGGACCACGCTGGGATTCCTGAGCTGTCCGGCGCTCCCGCCGCGATCCTGTGACGCCGATGCCTAGCGCGGTGAGGCCGGCGGCCACCCGGTCGACTTCAGCACAAGACATTGGCGCGGTGCCGGTAAGTGCGGTGATGGCCCGTGACGTGCCGGTGGTCACCTCCCAAGATCCGGTGATCGAGGTATGGCAGCGCCTGCAGGACCTCAACAGCCCGGTGGCTGTCGTCCGCGACGGCAACCGAATTGTCAGCGCACCCTGGCGATGTGGTGGCCATCCGGCGCGCCGTGCGAGATGCGTCGCC
>DASQVU010000514.1:0-5809 GCA_035640615.1 Pseudonocardiaceae bacterium | reverse complement strand
CACCGCCAGGGCGCCGCCTCGGTGGTGCAGCTGGAGATCATGCCACTGCCTCCGGAGACGCGGCCGGCGCATCAGCCGTGGCCCACCTATCCGATGATCTACCGGGTGTCCTCGGCCCACGAGGAGGGTGGCGAGCGGCTGTTCTCGGTGAGCACCCAGCAGTTCGTCGGTGACGCCGACGGCCATCTGTGCGGGTTGCGGCTGGTCGAGGTGGTCTTCGAGGGCGGCAAGTTCGTGCCAGTGCCGGACACCGAGCGGGATCTGGCGTGCGAGCTGGTGCTGCTGGCGATGGGTTTCGTCGGGCCGGAGAAGGGCAAGCTGCTGGAAGGGCTCGGTGTGGCGTACGACGCCCGCGGCAACGTGGCCCGGGACGCGTCGTTCATGACAAACGTGCCGGGTGTGTTCGTCGCCGGCGACATGGGCCGCGGGCAGTCCTTGATCGTGTGGGCCATCGCCGAGGGCCGCGCCGCCGCCGCCGGTGTGGACCGATACCTCACCGGCCGCACCGTCCTACCCATCCCCATCGCCCCCACCGACCGCCCCGTCGCGTAGCCCGCCTCACCCACCCAAGCCCCGATATGGAGACGTATCGGGGTCAAAGAGGCCTGTTTTACCCCGACATGTCTCCATATCGGGTAAAGCACGAGTGGGTGACCCGGGTCCGCGCGTGGTCGCATCCTGCCGCCAGTACCGACAGTTCCGCCCCGTTCGACGCCCAGCCGCTGGACACGCTCAGGTGGACAGCTCAAGCTCGGCGAGCAGGAGGGGGTGGTCGCTGCCGGCGGCAACTGCCTCGGCTGTGAGGCGTTGGACGTCGACCACCTCAAAGTCAGGGGTAACCCAGAGGTGGTCGTTGTTGGCGCTCAGGGCGTGCTGGAGGTGGTGCACTGGGCCGGGGCCCAGCAGGGGGTCCGCGCCCTCGGGCAGGGCTGGGCCGGCGTCGACGCCGAAGATGATCGGCCCGTCCACGCCGGCCAGCCACTTGGCGATACCGGCGTGAAAGGCCCGCTGCAGCGACGCGGCGGGCGTCCCGGTGGGCTGCCGGCCGTGGAAGCTGCACACGGTCAGGATGTCGCCAGTAGACAGCGCGGCCTGGGCCGTCACCGTCCGCCACAGGAACCCGGGCCGCACCGGGTCCCGAATGTCGAACGGTGCCGCGTCCAGCACGCCCGAATCGATCAGCGCAGTGGTCGGGCCGCCGAGAATGGCGCAGCCCAGCCGGAACTCACTGGCCCGCGGCTTGCAGAGGTCGGTAGAGAGCGCACCCCAGGTGAAGTGCCTGTGTTTACTGTGCATCCGCTCGTGGGCCGACGGGTGTGGCATCAACGCGCGGTACACCGGACGGCCGATCTCCTGAAGCAATGCGAAGTCCGGCTTGAACTGGCGAATCAGATCGACTTTGACGTCCAGAAGACCTGTCGGTCGGGAGTCGACGTTCCAGCTCAGCACCCGGATCCGAACCGACACTACTGCCCCGCACCTGGAGCGCGATGCTCCCCGACCCGATAGATGTCAGGCACGAAGCCCCACACCGACCCCAATCGCCCGAGCTCGAAGTCTTCGCTGACCCGCTTGCGGTATGAGGTTTCGAGGATCTCGTTCTCGTCGGTCCCTTGGATCATCGCCAGGCACGGCGGCCGGTAGGCGCATCCCGAACAATTCTCCCAGGACGCGTTCGGGTAAATCCGGACCGACGGATCGGTCATGTCCAGCATTTCCATCGCCAAGGCGGTGCCGTGCCGCGCGATTTCCAGCTCGGTTCGGGGTAGGTGCGTGCGGCGGAACAAGTCGGTGCTGCGTTGCGTGGTGATCCCACCTGGCCCCGGCACCGCCCGGACTTTCACCTTGGGCTTGTCCGTGCTGGGCTCGGCCAGCCGAAGCTCGTTGTAGATGGTGCCCTCGAGCTTGGCGAGGAAGGCCAGCTGCCACGCCCAACTGCGGGTCAGGGCTTGCTCGTCAAGCCGGAGCTCGTCGAGATCCGGCCACTGCGAGCCGGTGACGATCCGGTGCTCGACCAGCCAGTACAGGTCATGGTCGTCGATCACGGCCAGGTCGATGCGGACCCGGTACTGCACCGGCCGGCCGGCTGCGGTGATGAGCCCGCTGCCGGGGTCGGCCGGGTCGGGCACGCTGACGTCGAACTGCGAGCGGACCCCGATCGTGGTGAAGCGGTCGATATCGCGGGCCCATTCGAAGTACTGCTTCAAGATGCCAGTACCCAGCTCGAGGTGCTGTTCCCAGTCCTGAACCTGCTCGGGGGACAGTTCCCGGCTGCGCGCGTAGGTGTCGCGCTGCCTGCGCATCGACTTTTCGAAACCGGCGATGGTCAGCGGGCAGACGATCGCCCGGTTCCATTCCCACATGCCGGGGAAGTAGTAGACGTCCAGCGCGTCGTGGATCGCTTCGGCGAAGCTAAACACCCGTGCCGGTTCGATCGGCTCGTAGCCTTGCCGCTCCCCGGCTGCGAGGTCCCAGGCCCGCCGGCACCGCCGGAACAACCGGCTCTCCCACGGTCTGGTCATATAGTTCGTGCTCACGGCCACCTCCTGCCGCCCCTGCGCACCCGAGAGTACCCCGGACGCTCACCGCGTCCAGCAGGCTGAGCGGGGTTATTAGGGGGCCATCAGCCCCGCTAAGCCCGCTGAATGCGGGCGGCGGGGGTCAGTGGAGGCCTAGGTGGCGGGCAATCAGGAGGCGCTGGATCTCGCTGGTGCCTTCGCCGATCTCCAGGACCTTGGCATCGCGGTAGAAGCGGGCAACCGGGTAGTCGTTCATGAAGCCGTAGCCACCGAAAACCTGGGTGGCATCACGGGCGTTATCCATCGCGGCGTTGGACGAGACGAGCTTGGCGATGGCGGCCTCCTTCTTGAACGGCGCGCCGCGCAGCATTTTCGCCGCGGCGTGGTAGTAGGCCAGCCTCGCGGTATGCGCCCGCGCCTCCATGTCAGCGATCTTGAACTGGATCGCCTGGTAGCTCCCGATGGCGTGGCCGAAGGCGTACCGCTGCCCGGCGTAGGCCACGCACTCGTCGATGCATCCTTGCGCCAGGCCGACGCCCAGCGCGGCGATTGCGATGCGCCCCTCGTCGAGGATGGACAAGAACTGTGCATACCCGCGGCCACGCTCACCGAGCAGGTTGCCCACCGGCACCCGGCAGTCGTCGAAGTACAACGCCCGGGTGTCGGAGCACTTCCAGCCGACCTTGGAGTAGTTCTTCGAGACGGTGAAGCCCGGGTGCCTGGCCGGCACCATGATGGTGGAGATCTCCTTGCGGCCGTCTCTGACGCCGGTGATCGCGGTGACGGTGACCACCGAGGTGATGTCGGTGCCCGAGTTGGTGATGAAGGCCTTGGAGCCGTTGATCACCCATTCGTCGCCGTCGCATCGCGCGGTGGTGCGGCTGGCGCTGGCGTCCGAGCCGCCACCAGGCTCGGTAAGCCCGAAGGCACCGAGGCACTTGCCCGTGCACAGATCGGGAAGCCAGTGCTGTTTCTGCGCCTCGGTGCCGAACCGGTAGATCGGCATGGTGCCCAGCGACACGCTGTCTTCGAGGGTGATCGCCACCGACGAGTCCACCCGCGCCAGTTCCTCCAGCGCCAGGCACAGCGCGAAGTAGTCGCCGCCCATCCCGCCGTAGCGCTCCGGGAATGGCAGCCCGAACAGCCCCAACTCGCCCATCTTCGCCACCAGCGCGTACGGGAAGTCCCCGTGCTCGTACAGCTCGGCGATCACCGGGGCGACTTCCTTGCGCGCGAAATCCTCCACGGTCTTGCGCAGCGCTGCATGCTCTTCACTCAGCTCCACGCGTCTCTCCTCTCCCGCGTGTCGCGTCCTCGTGCACGGTGTGTCGTTCACTGGTGCACGCGGGTTCGACCACCGCAACCACCGCATCGCGCTCCACGGTGCCTCCGGGGCGGGCAGGCAGCTCACGCACTACCCCTCCAATCGGCGCGGTGAGCACGTGCTCCATTTTCATCGCTTCCAGCACGAGCAACCGCGCGCCCGCGCTGACCTGCTGGCCCTCGACGGCATCCACCACGGTGACGGTGCCAGGCATCGGCGCCCGCACGACCCCGTCCGCGGCCGACTCGCTCGGCCGCGCGGCGTCGACGAACTGCTGCTCACGCAACTCCCAGCTGTGACCGTCACGGCCCAGCCACACCACAGCACCGCCGGCTGCGCAGGTGTAGCGGCGGGTGATCCCGTCCAGGGTGACGACGAGGTCCCCGCCATCCCACCGCGCCGACGCCCGCTGCGGGACACCACCACCCCCACTCACCACGACCTCAGCAGACGCGGCCCGGCCCCGGGTCCGGACCTCGACCGGATCGTGCCCGGCGGCCTGCACCTGCCAGCGGGTCCAGGCCGGCTCCCCGAGGCGCCAACCGCCCGGCAGGTCGAAGGGATCCACCACCGGACCGGGCGGCTCTAACGCCAGCAGCGCGCGCAGCGCCGCCGCGGCGAGCACATCGTCCGGCGGTCCGGCGGCCCGCGCTGGGCGGAATCGCTCTACCAAGCCGGTATCCAGCGTCCCGGCCTGCACGTCGGGATGAGTCAGCAGCGCGCGCAGGAACGGCACGTTGGTACCCACGCCGAGAATGCTGGTGGCTGCCAGCGCGGCATCCAGCCGCCGTAGCGCGGTCTCCCGATCGGGCCCGTGGGCGATGACCTTGGCCAGCAGCGGGTCGTAGTGACTACCTACCCGCTCGCCCACCAGCAACCCAGAGTCCACCCGCAGGCCCGGCGCAGCGGAGGGTTCGCGCACCAGCAGGATCTGCCCACCGGTGGGCAGGAAGCCAGCCGCGGGGTCCTCGGCGTAGACCCGCGCCTCGATGGCGTGGCCGTCGACGCGGACGCCGTCCTGCGTGCAGCCCAGCGGCTGCCCGGCGGCTACCCGCAGCTGCCATTCCACCAGATCCAGCCCGGTGACCAGTTCGGTGACCGGGTGCTCGACCTGCAGCCGGGTGTTCATCTCCAGGAAGCAGAACCGATCCGGCACGCCGGCCGGGATGATGAACTCCACGGTGCCCACACCGGTGTAACCCACCGCCTTCGCAACGGCCACCGCGCAGTCACCCATGCGGGCTCGAGTCGCGGTATCCAAAATCGGGCAGGGCGCCTCTTCGATGATCTTCTGGTGCCGCCGCTGCAGGGTGCACTCGCGCTCGCCGAGATGCACGATATTGCCCTGCGCGTCAGCCAGCACCTGGACCTCGATATGCCGGGCCTTGACAAGCAGCCGTTCGACCAGCAGCGTGCCGTCGCCGAAGGCGCTCACGGCTTCCCGGCGGGCGCCGGCGATCGCCTCGGGCAGGTCCTGGGCGCGGTGCACCACCCGCATTCCCTTGCCACCACCGCCGGCCGACGGCTTGAGCAGCACCGGGTAGCCGATCAGCTCGGCAGCCGCAGCCAGTACGGCGTCGTCGGCGCCGGCACTACCGGGCACCACGGGAACCCCCGCAGCGGCCACGGTTGCCTTGGCACGGATCTTGTCGCCCATCAGCTCGATGGCATCAGCGGGCGGGCCGATGAAGGCCAGGCCGGCCGCGGTGCAGGCCCGGGCGAAGGCTGGGTTCTCGGACAGGAAGCCGTAGCCGGGGTGCACGGCCTGCGCACCGGTGCCCGCCGCGGCGGCCAGCACGGCCTCGATGCACAGATAAGACAACGCCGCCGGCGCCGGGCCGAGCCGGACCGCGATATCCGCATCGCGCACGTGCCGGGCACCGGCGTCAGCGTCGCTGTAGACGGCCACGGAACGGACACCCAGCGCGCGCAAGGTGCGGATCACCCGAACCGCGATCTCGCCGCG
>DASQVU010000513.1:0-7970 GCA_035640615.1 Pseudonocardiaceae bacterium | reverse complement strand
TTTCCCGCGTCCGAGCGTTGACGCCGAGATCGGTCATTCTGTCGGCCGATCCGACTGAGCGACCGTTGCCGGCGGCCCCGCCAGGACTGGTGCGATCGGGTACGAAGTCGCGCCCGACCGCGCCGTCTTGCCCGGGACCGGCATCTACCCGGACCGCGGGCGCGGAGCGCTGCTGCGCGACGGCGACGCGGGCCGATGGTGCGGGAGCGGGTCCCGATCGCAGCAGTAACGCGCCTAAGGCGCCCACGGCCGACAACCCGGCGGCGATCAGCAACAGGTCGTCCAGCGCACCGACGAATACCAGCATTTGAGTGTGGTGGTAGACGGCCCAGACACCCAGCCAGTCCGGGGTGGACGGACCGCCGAGATGTGGGATGGCAGTGTCAGAGGGCAACAATGCCGCACGTCCGGCCATCTGCTCAGCCGACTGTTTGGTGAAGATCGCGGTGAGCACGGCCAATCCCAGTGCGGCGGAGGTCCGTTGCGCGACATTGTTGAACGCGCTGGCGGCATTGACTTGAGCTGTCGGGATAGCCGCGAGACCACCAGTCATGATCGGCATCATGGCGATGCCCAGACCGACGGCTCGCAACATGAGCCACCAGATGAGCTGCTCACGGGAGGTGTCGAGGGTCAAGCTGTGCATGAGATAAGTGGCGACGGCCACGATCGTTACGCCAATGGTCGCGGGCCAGCGCGGGCCGATGCGGTCATAGAGCCGCCCGGCGAAGGGCATTAACACCGCCATCACCAACGCCTGTGGCAGCAGGGTGACACCGGCATCGAGCGCCCCGAACCCCTGTACTGCCTGGAGGAACAGGGGGATGTAGAACAGCACGCCAAACAAACCCACCATCAACACAGAGATCAGCAACAGCGAGTTGGTGAAAGCCCAGTAGCGGAACACCCGGACATCCAGCAGCGGATCGTCGACCTCGAGCTCGATCACGATGAACAACGCCAGCAGCAGCGCACTGACGGTGATCAGGCCGAGGATCCGGTAGGAGTTCCACCCCCAGGACTCGCCTTCCGACAGCGCCAGCAGCAGCGTGAACAACCCACCTGCGATGGTCAGAAAGCCCAGCAGGTCGAACCGTCGCCCGGGCACCCCGGAAAACTTCGGCAGCACCAGCGCCGCGGCCACCGCACCCAGGATCCCGACCGGCACGTTGATGTAGAAGATCAATCGCCAGTTCACGTACTCGACCAGATAGCCGCCCAGCGTCGGCCCGATCGCCGGGGCGACCACGATACCCAGCCCGTAGAGGCCCATCGCCGCGCCGATCTTCTCTCGCGGCACGATGCGGTACACCATCGGCAGCGACACCACCGGCAGGATCCCGCCTGGAATAGCCTGCACGATCCGAAAGACCACCAGGCTGTTGAGATCCCAGGCCAGCCCGCACAGCGCCGAGCCGGCAGCGAACCCGACCAGTGCCACGTTGTACAACCGGTCCAACCCGAAGCGGTCCCCCAGCCACGCGCTGGCCGGCACCACCACACCCAGCATCAACGTGTACGCCGTGATCACCCACTGCACGTCGTCGGTGGCCACGCCGAACTCGTTCTGCAAGGTGGGGATGGCGACGTTGACGATGCTGGTGTCGAGGATCGACATGAACATGCCGACGATCAGCACCAGCAGCGGCAGTCCCCAGCCGGCCCGCGCACTTGGGGCGGCCGCCGGAGCGACCGCCCCGGCAGGAGAACTCACCTTCGGCTCCGCGCCGATTCAGGCCACTGGATCATCGGCCCAGGCAGGGCCGGTGCTGCCCGGCCCGCGGGACGGTCGGTATGCACGTAGGTGCCACCACGCAACGCGGAAGCGATGGCAGCGATGAGGCAGGCAGCGATGGCGAACCCGAAGGCCACGGCTAACCCGCTGGCAAATGGCCCGGAAATCAGCTCGGGGAAGAACCCGCGACCGGTGAGGTAAGCGGCGTTGCTCGCCGAGAGGTGCCCGAGCACGGTCGGGCCCAGCAGGGTCTGCACCGGGTTGTAGCCCAGCAGCGACGCGAACAGCACCGTGACCGGGGGCAGCGCCGCCACCCGGCTCGCGTCCGCGGCGGGGACGCCGTGCGCCACCAACCCACTGGTCAGCGCCTGCGGCAGGCTGTGCGCCAACCCGAGGACCATCAGGCTGAAAAAGATCCCGATCGACAGCACCATTGCCGAGTTCTGGAACGTGGTGCTCATCCCCGCGCCGACCCCGCGCTGGTTGGGCGGCAAGCTGTTCATGATCGCGGCTCGGTTAGGCGCGGCGAACAGTCCCATGCCGATCCCATTGAGCAGCAGGATCAGGGCGAACTCCGGGTAGCTGAAGTTCACCGGCAACAGCGTCAGCCACACGAAGCTGGCCGCGGCCACGAGCATCCCGCCGGTGGCGAACGTGCGCGCCCCGAAACGGTCGGACAAGGCACCGGAGATCGGCCCAGCCACCAGGAACCCGATGGTCAGCGGCACCATGTAGATGCCCGCCCACAACGGCGTGGACACGAAGCTGTAGCCGCGCTGCGGCAACCAGATACCTTGCAGCCAGATGATCAGGATGAACATCAGCCCACCGCGGCCCAACCCGGACAGCAGGCTGGCCAGGTTCCCGGCGGTGAACGCCCGGATGCGGAACAGCCGCAGCTGGAACATCGGCTCGGCGACCCGGGTCTCCACCACGCAGAAGATCGCAAGCACGGCCGCGCCGCCGATCAGTGCGGCCAGCACCAGCGGGTTGGTCCAGCCCATCGTGTGCCCGCCGTAGGGCTGGATGCCGTAGGTGATGCCCACCAGCACCGCGATCAGACCGGCGGCAAACGTCAGGTTGCCCCACCAGTCGAGCCGCCCAGGCTGGCGGACCCCGGTGTCGTGCAGCTTCCAGTACGCCCAGAACGTGCCGAACACGCCGAAGGGCACGGAGAGCAAGAACACCAGGTGCCATTCCACCGGTGCGAGCAACCCGCCCAGGATCAGCCCGAGGAACGAGCCCGCGATGCCGGCGACCTGGTTGAGTCCCAGCGCCAGCCCGCGCTGCTGGACCGGGAAAGCGTCCGTGATGATCGCGTTCGAGTTCGCCATCAGCATGGCGCCGCCGACGCCCTGCAGCACCCGCATGATGACCATCCACAGCGCGCCCGCCGTGCCATGCATCCACGTTGCGGCGAGCAGGATAGAAAACACTGTGAACACGGCAAAACCCGCGTTGTACATCCGGACGCGCCCGAACATGTCGCCCAGCCGGCCGAAGCTGACCACCAGCACTGCGGTGACCACCAGGTATCCCATGATCAACCACAGCAGCAGGCTGGTGTTTCCCGGCGCCAACGGGTTGATCTGCACGCCCTTGAAGATGTCCGGCAGCGCGATCAACAAGATCGAGGAGTTGATCGTGGCGATGAGCACACCGAGCGTGGTGTTCGACAGCGCGATCCACTTGTAGTGCGGGCTGGCGATGTCCGCTGACGCTCGCGCTTGCCGTCGCTGCGCCCGGCGGGCCCGCGTCGACGCCCGTACGGTGGCTGTCGGTTCCGACGCCCGCACCGAGGGCAACATTGGTTGCTTCATACAACTAACGGTAGACACGGTTGGGTGGCTATGCAACCCGAGTGGGGGCAGCGATGTACACCATGCGTCGTGACCGCGCATCAGCCTTGAGCGAATTCACCAGACTGGTCTACGTGGTCATGGCACCCTCTGAGCGGTGAAGAGGTTCCGCTTCTCGTACAACATCTTCGGCATCCAGTCGCGGGACGACTTCGCCGAGAAATGCCGGCGCGCCGAGCGGCAGGGTTACGACACGGTGTTCGCCAGTGATCACCTCGGAGTCACCGCGCCGTTCCCGGCCCTGGTGGCGGCGGCTGCGGTGACACAGCAGCTGCGGGTCGGCACCTTGGTGCTCAACGCCCCGTTCTGGAACCCGACGCTGCTGGCCCGCGAGATCGCCACCACCGATGTGCTCACCGGCGGTCGGCTGGAAGTCGGGCTGGGCGCTGGCCACATGAAGTGGGAATTCGACGAAGCAGGTATCGAGTGGGGACCCTTCGGCGCGAGAGTCGAGCGCCTTGCGACGATGATCGAGTACCTGCGGCGGGAGTTCTCCCGCGACGGCTACCCCCAGCAAGCGTCGATGCGTGAGATGTTCAACATTCCGGTGCTGCGACCGGCGCAACGCGTCGGATTCGGTGGTTGGGGACCTCCACTGATCATCGGCGGAACCGGTGAACGAGTGCTGAGCCTCGCCGCGGAACAGGCCGACATCGTCAGCATCGCCGGAGCCTTCCAAGTCCGTGGCCAGCCGCCCGGAACACTGCGGATGGGCACCGCCGCCGAAGCCGACGAGCGGGTGCGCTACGCGCGCCAGTGCGCTGGCGAACGCGCCGACAAGATTGAATGGCACGCCCTGATTCAGACGGTCGTGCAGACCGACGATCGCAGCGCCGCCGCAGTCGCGCTCGCCCAGCGCTTTGGTGCCACGATGTCCGCGGAGCAGATCCTGGCGACACCGTTCGTATTCATCGGCACCGTCGAGCAGATGGCCGAGCAGATCCTGCGCAACCGGGAGCGCTACGGCTTCACCTACTACACCGTCCACGGCCCATTCGCTGACACGTTCGCCCCCGTCATCGAGCGGCTAACGTCCGCCACCTGAATCGCAGCGGTATTAGCGCAGGGCAACGAAGGGGGCCAGCGAGTCCGGGTTGCGGAGGGCACCGGAGCTGACCGCGCGGGATGGATCGGTACCGGCGAGGATTTTCTTTACGGGTACCTCGCACTTCTTACCGTTGAGGGTGCGGGGCACCTCGTCAATCACGACGAACCGATCGGGCACGTGCCGCGGCGACAGCTCCGTCCGCAACACCGCGCGCAGCCGCGGCTCGACGTCGGGCAGCGTTACGCCGGGCGCCAGCACCACGAAGCACAGCAGCTCACCCGTGTCGACGACCAGCGAGTCGAGCACCTCTTCCAGGCCCTCGACCACGGTGTAGAACTCGGCGGTGCCCATCCGCACCCCGCCGCGGTTGAGCGTGGCATCCGATCGCCCGTAAATCACGCACGAGCCGCGCGGGGTGATGCGGATCCAGTCACCGTGGCGCCACAGGCCCGGATAGACGTCGAAGTACGCCTCGCGCAGCCGGGCACCGTCCGGATCGTTCCAGAAGCACACCGGCATCGACGGCATCGGCTTGGTGATCACCAGCTCGCCCACCTCGTCGATCACTTCGCGGCCAGCCTCATCCAGCGCCACTACTGCGGCGCCCAACGCGCGGCAGGAGATCTCGCCCTCCCACACCGGCACGTCCGGCGCCGCGCCGACGAAGGCCGTGCACACGTCGGTCCCTCCGGATACCGAGCAGATCTGCACACCGGAACCGATCTCCGAGGCGATCCAGCTGAAACCCTCCGGTGGCAGCGGCGCTCCGGTCGAGCCGAGCGCCCGCAGTGCGGTCAGGTTGTAGTCGGCGCCCGGGCGCAGGCCGGCCTTGCGGCAGGACTGGATGAACGGCGCTGACGTCCCGAAATAGGTGATGCGCTCCTCATCGGCCACCCGCCACAGCGCACCGAGGTCCGGATACGCCGGGCTGCCGTCGTAAAGCACGATGGTGGTGCCCACCAGCAGGCCGCTGATCAGGTGGTTCCACATCATCCACCCGGTCGTGGTGAACCAGAAGAACCGATCTCCCGGTCCGAGATCGGCCTGCAGCCCTAGCGTCTTGAGATACTCGAGGACGATCCCGCCGTGACCGTGCACGATGCCCTTGGGCAGCCCGGTGGTGCCCGAGGAGTACAGCACCCACAGCGGATGGTCGAACTCGACGGGCTCGAATGCCAGCTCAGCACCGGCGTGCTCGGCGAGCAGCCGCTCCCAATCCACGGGTCTCACCGTGGCCCGCAGGGAGGAGATCTGCTCACTCAAGGTGTCCACCGTGGAATGGATGTCGAAGTGCTTGCCGCCGTAGCCGTACCCGTGCACGGCGATCAGCACGGTTGGCGCCAGCTGGGTGAACCGGTCAGCAACCGCCCGGGTCCCGAAATCCGGTGAGCAGGATGACCAGATCGCGCCCAGGCTGGCCGTGGCGAGAAACGCCACCAGGGTTTCCGGCGTGTTCGGGGCCAGCGCGACCACCCGGTCGCCGCGTCCGACGCCCAGCGAGGCTAGGGCGGATCGGGCAGCGGCGACGTGCTGGCGCAGCGCGCCGAAGCTGTACTCCTGACGCATACCGTCCTCGCGGCGGAAGATCACCGCGAGGTCGTAGTCTTCCTTACCGGGGCCGGCAGCCAGCGCGTGCTCAGCGTAGTTGAGCGTCGCACCCGGGAACCATCGCGCGCCCGGCATGGTGGGCTCGACCAGCACAGCACGCGGCGGGGAATGGAAGCGGGCACCGGCGAACTCGGCCAGCGCCCCCCAGAACCCTGCCAGGTCACCCACCGACCAGCGCCACAGCGAGTCGTAATCAGCCAGGTCAACGCCCCGGTTGGCCGCCAGCCAGGCCCGGAAGGCCGCCATCCGGGAGCGAGCGACCACATCCGGGTCGGGCTGCCACAGAATTCGGGGTTCATCCACGAGGTTGTCAACGCAAATGGCTGCCGAACCAGTTCAGCGTGCGCGCCCAGGCTTCGGGCGCGACGGACTGGTCGGCGTCAAAACAGCAGTGCACCAGATCGGTGGCGACATGCGCGGAATGCGCGGCATCGCGCAATTTGTGCACTTCTTCCTCCGGCACCCCGCCGTCCCAGCCGTAGATACCCAGCCACGGGCAGCGCAGCTCCGGCGCGATGTCCACCAGCGGTGGCAACGCGGCCGCGATCGGCTGTACCACCCCGCTCCCGCAGACGGTCACAGCTGCGCCGAGATCACGCTGGGTGGCGACCAGCAGCGCCACCGCACCGCCCAGACCGCAGCCCACCACACCCATCCGGTCGGTCGTCACACCGCGCCGCGCCAGCCAGCCAAATGCGGCCTCGGTGTCGGCGTGCACGGATCGCGCGGTCAGCCGCTCGACGTACCAGCGCCCGGTGCCTTTGGGCACCACGTCCACCCCGTCGCGGTGGTACAGATGCGGGATCACGGCCAGCCAGCCCTCACTCGCCAGCCCCGCAGCGAGCTGCCACACCGAGTCCGTGACGCCGCGACTATCGGGTCCGACGACGATGCCGCCCCGGACGGGGGAATCCGGCATCGCAACCGAAAGCGGTAATTCAGCACCGTCGGAAAGCGGGATTTGCTCAAGGGTGCGCTGCGTCATTTCCCCACTCACTCGTCGACGGGTGAACATAGGGTGAGCGCGCATTGTACCGGTCTGCACACCTGCCCTCTCTAAAGATCGCCTGTTCGAAGGACAGCTCTCGGTGTGCGACCATGGGGTTGTGATCAGATCCGACCTCGACCAGCTGCCGAGCTACGTGCCGGGTCGCAGCATTGTGGGTGCGGTGAAGCTGGCCAGTAACGAGGTCGCCGCGGCTCCGCTGCCCAGCGTCGTCGCGGCGATCTCGGACGCCGCCACGGGCCTCAACCGCTACCCGAATAATGCGGCAACCGCGCTGGCCGACCGGCTCGCGGCGCGACTAGACGTGCCGAGGCTTCGGCTGGCGATCGGCGCAGGATCGGTGGCGCTGTGCCAGCAGCTGGTGCAGGCCACCTGCGGGCCGGCCGATGAGGTGCTCTTTGCCTGGCGTTCGTTCGAGGCCTACCCGATCATCACGCAGATCGTGGGAGCCCGTCACCGCACGGTGCCGCTGCGCGCCGACCATACCCATGACCTGCCGGCGATGCTGGCCGCGATCACCCCGCAGACCCGCCTGATCTTCGTCTGCAATCCCAACAACCCCACCGGCACGGCCGTACCGCGCGAGGAGCTGGTCGCCTTCCTCGACGCGGTACCCGGCGACGTGCTGGTCGCACTGGACGAGGCCTACCCGATCATCACGCAGATCGTGGGAGCCCGTCACCGCACGGTGCCGCTGCGCGCCGACCATACCCA
>DASQVU010000512.1:0-3053 GCA_035640615.1 Pseudonocardiaceae bacterium | reverse complement strand
CCTCATTTGGCATAACAACGGTTGTACGGCACCCGCCACAACTGTGATACGGGTGGCCCGTCAACGAGGCCGCATCGGCGGCCGCCCCCCCCGTGTTCGCCCCCGAACGACTACGCCCGGCTCAGCGGCTCGCACCGACGGAGAAAGCGGCCGGCAGCCCCGACTACAACGAGCCGAGCTCCCTACTGACACAACGCTCTGCTCTGATCCTTCTGCTGGCCGTGGCCGCTGCGCTTACTGTTAGTGCGTTGCTCCTGCTGGGTGGCTACACACCCGCGCTGGCGGCGCTCGGAGGCTTAGGAACCCTGGCCGGCGCAGTGAAGCTTTTCCACTGGTTGATCACCTGACAAGCGGGTCCCCGATAGTGAGGGTGGCTCGAAACTATCCACCCGTTGACTCACCCACCAACGGCCATAGCTTCCAGAGCGTTAGTGATCTGACGAGCTTCCTTCAGGTGGCCTGCCAAACCCGCATATCTGCTGAGACGGTCTCCAGCTCCCTCATGGGACAAACAGGATAACAGTCATTATCATGTGGCCCTTCCAGACGGGGTTCTGGGTGGGGCTTGTGATGGGGTTCGGGTCCGGTGTCCGGTCTCATCGCACACGGCGCACTCTCATAGAGCCCGGCGCATCCGGTCAGTTGTCTCAGCTAGTTGACGCAGCCTGGCTCGCTGCCAGCGGCAATCGTCGTCAGGCTGGCGAGGTGCTCACCGAGTTGCGTCATGATCAGTGAGATGGCCCCGCTAACGAGAACGGGACTTTTTAGGGGAGCTACGTGACTAGGACCTCGGCCGTCCGGTGCTCGGGTGAAGTTGGGGTACCAGCGGTGAAAGTCGGTGGAGAGTTGATCGTTGAGGACCCGGGTTCGGATCTGAAGTAGCAGATAGGCCGTATTGACGATTGTTGTCTTGATCGCGGTGTCATTCTGAGCCGCGAACTTCACCGCCGGTGGGAGTTTGCCCTCGGTGGTAGTGCGGCCCTATGGCCCGCGGACAGCAGCCGTCCAGGTTTGTTGGAACCTAGAGACCCACCGAGCGCCGATCACAGTTAGCGTTGCCGCAGAGCGCCGTCGTCAGCAACGCCGGCTAGTGAGCTATCTCACACGAAAGGACTACGAAATGTTGTGGGTGATCCGGTCCGGGTTCAGCACCTTGGGTAACTCGATAGGGGGTTGGGGTGGCCTGGGTTGAGAGTCGGGGTTGACCTGGCTGTTGGGTGGAGTTTCAATGGTTGTGCAGCACCTCGTTCGGTGAGGCGTCTGTGCGGATATAGGCCACTGACCCTCCAGCGTCGAGAGACGCTCCGGGTCAGGACAGGTCTCCCCGGCTTAAGGGGTGACCCCAAGTGGCTTCCCGGTAGGGATCACGCCGTGCAGTGCCGAAGCTCTAACGTGAGGGGTGTGACAGATGATCAGTCGGTGTGGTCGTGCTGTGGCGCGTGGACTGTGAGGAGGTGAGCGGAAATTGAGTTCTGACCATAGTTGTTGTTTGTTCCGTTTGCCTCGACGCCCGCGCTGAATGTTGCCTGGCGTAAAAAACAGTTTTTAGCGTCGGGTGTGGGGCTCCCAATTGCGCTTTTTAGCGTGTAGGGAGGTTAGTCAGCTATGACGATCACGGTGGACTGGAAGCGGGCACTGGACACTTTGTTGTCGTGGGCGGAGCCGGTGTTGGTCCTCGTGGGTGAGGAAGCCGGTCTGGGACCGGCGGCTCCGTTGGTGGTGGGCGGCGCGCTGAGCGTGACGCGCCGGAGTCTGCTGACCTGAGCCTCATCGCCGGGGTTGAGCAGACCGGCGTCGGCGGCCCGCGCCGCCGCGCATGCCCGGGCTTCGTTTGGCGGTGGCATCCGAACCGGCATGGACCCGTTGCGACCGGGTTGTCGACGGGCTCCCAAGCATGAGTAATGGATGAGTACGCAATGGGTGCGTACTTCCGGTCTTGACGTGTGGTGGCGCTATCAGAGGAAGACGGTTGATGGCTTTCGGGGCTTGGGCACGGCTGCCCATGATGGGGGCTGGATTGGCGTTGCGGGCTTCCGCGCAGGCGGTGCACGGGGCTGGGTGCGTGGTGGGCCGGGCGGTTGATGTCGTGGGTGAGGTCACCACGGTCGGCATCGGGCTGGTGGGGAGCGCAGCAGGGGTCAGCACGAAGGCCGCGGGGTCGGCTGCGGGGGTGTTGCGCCGGGCGGTGGCGGTGGGCGGGCAGCACTGGCAGGCGGGTCACCGCGTGCATGTGCCGCTGCGCGCGCGGACTAGCTGGGGGACCGCGGCGCAGCAGGCGATTAAGAAGGTGGTCGCTGGAGTGATGGAGCATCCCGACGTGTTGGTCGCCTATTGGGATGGTGGTTTGCAGCGGGTGGTGATGCAGCTCGCGGAGAACGCGGTCAGCGACCGGGTGGTGGACGCGGTCAGTGTGTTGGCGGCCCAGCATGGCCTGGTCTGCTCAGCGGCACAGGCGCAGGACAGCGCGCATCCCGGGGATGTGACGGAGCTTCGCACGGCGGCGATCGCGCTGGCGTTGGACACCGCAGCGTTGGCGGGGGCGCTGACGGCGGCGATGGTGCGGCTGCGGCGCCCTCCGCAGGCGGTAAGTGCGGTGTCCACGCTGGTGCGGGAGGACCCTCGGGTGCGCGCGATGCTGGTGTCCGAGTTCGGCACGCCCACCGCGGAGCTGGTGTTGGCCGCGGTCGGCGCGGCGGTGTCTGGCATCGGTCAGTCCCCGATCGAGCTGGTGCTCGACGCGGTCTTGCGCGCTGGGCAGTTGGCCGAGGCCATGGCCAGGGCCGCCGCTTTCGACGCCACTGAGGACCAGTTGTGCGTGCCCGAGCGGATCAGCGTGGCGCCCACCGCGCCGATGCGCCGCCCCGTTCCGGTTGATCCGCTTGCCGATTATGCGGTGAAAGCCACGACCGCAAGTTTGATTGGGGCGGCGGCGACACTGTTGTGGAAACGGAACCTGGCGGCGGCCAGCGCGGCGGTGCTGGCCGGTTCCCCCAAGCCGGCCCGCTACGGCTGGGCCGGCTATCAGGCCGGGGTTGGGTGTGCTCTGGCCGCCG
>DASQVU010000511.1:0-2116 GCA_035640615.1 Pseudonocardiaceae bacterium | reverse complement strand
GCGGCGACGTGCATGTCACTGTGGGTATCCACCCCGAGAATGACCTCGTTGGTGGCGCTGTCGTCCTGGTCCTCTAAACGCGGTTGAGGCATGCTGGGCATGGTCATGTGTCTCCTGATCGCCACGGAATGGATGGCCGTCGCCGGGCCGGCGTGGGCGGTCAGCACTGTGACGGTGCCCTGTTGATGGCAAGGCCCCTAATGACTAATGACTCCCGAACGACCCGGTGATAAGCCCGGATGCCTACCGCAGTTGTGGTCTTGGAGAGCCCTGGGTCAGAGCGGCATGGGTGGTTGTCGGGTCGTTGGTCGTGGTGGTCCGGGGCGTGGGTGGATGTCTTCAAGGCCCAGGGGCTGTGAGCCCTACCGATAGAGCGATGCCATCGGCGTGTCCGGGCCACTGCGACGTGGATGATCAGCAGAGTTGATGCTCGTGGTTTAAGCCCGTCTGCGCGGTCGACACCTCACGACATCGGGAGCCGTCGAGCTCTAACGAGGAAGACCGGAACCGCGCGGATTGCTGAGATCGCGAACGGCTTCATCGGAGGGAAGGCCACCAGAGCCTCGTCATTAGGGCGTCGCGCGCTCTCGTCAGGGTTTGTGACCAGCCAAGACACGCAACTGAACACCAAGGAGGGGGATGAAGATCTTTTGTGGGATCGACTGGAGTGAACGTCACCATGACGTTGCCTTGGTCGACCAGGACGGCACACTGATCGCCAAGCGACGTATCGGAGAATCGGTCGAGGATTTCACCGTGCTACTCACCCTGCTGGCCGAAGTGGGTGATAGCGCCGAGGAGCCGATCCCGGTCGCGATCGAAACCTCCCGGGGGCTGCTGGTTGCTGCGCTGCGGGCCACTGGCCGCCCGATCTATGCCATCAACCCGATGGCAGTGGCGCGCTACCGGGAGCGGCACTGCGTCTCGCGCAAGAAATCCGACCATGCCGATGCGATGACCTTGGCGAACATCCTGCGCACTGACGCCCACGCCCACCGCAGACTCCCGGCCGATAGCGAGCTGGCGCAAGCGATTACCGTCCTGGCTCGCGCTGCTCAAGACGCCATCTGGCGACGCAGCAAGGCCATCCAGGAACTACGGGCGCTGCTGCGCGAGTTCTACCCCGGCTTCCTGGCCGCCTTCGCCGACGGCACCGTCACCAACCTGGCCAGTCCCGAAGCCCGCGCGATCTTGGCCATCGCCCCGACCCCGGCCGCCGGGGCGAGACTGTCCCCAGCCCGCATCACCACCGCGCTACGCCGCGCCGGCCGCAAACGCGGCATCACCACCCTGGCCGCCCACCTCCACCAAACCCTGCGCATCCCCCAGCTGCGGCAGCCACCGCTGGTGGAAAATGCCATGGGCTGCCAGGTCAGCGCGCTGCTGGCCACCCTGGCCACCGAATGCGCCAACGCCGAGCACCTCACCGCCGCAGCCACCGAGGCCTTCACCCAACACCCCGACCACGACATCATCACCAGCTTCCCCGGCCTGGCCGATCTCACCGGCGCCCGCGTACTCGCCGAAATCGGCGACGACCGCACCCGATTCACCGACGCCCGCGCACTCAAGGCCTACGCCGGTTCCGCCCCCGTCACCCGCGCCTCCGGCCGCAGCCTCTCCATCACCCGCCGCCGCATCAAAAACGACCAACTCAACGCCGTCGGATTCCTCTGGGCCTTCGCCACCCTGCCCCGACCAGGACCACCCAAAGACCACTACGACCACCGCCGAGCCCACGGCGACCAGCACGCCGCCGCCCTCCGACACCTGTTCAACCGCATGCTCGGCCAGCTCTACCACTGCCTACAAACCCACCAAACCTACGACCCAACCAAAGCATTCGGCCAGCCAACAACGATCACCAATCAAGCCGCGACTTGACGCCTTAACAAGATCGGAGGTCTATCGGGACACGCAGCCGGCCCGGCAACAGCAAGCACCACCCAAGCCAGGGCCGACAGATCAGACCCAAGGCATATCAGCCAGTTGCGTTGCGGGTCAGACCACAGCCTGGGATAGCACGTCGGCGATCTTCACAGTCGGACCGGCGACCTGGGGTGACACACGCCGATCCTCACAGTTGCGTTGGTGGATGGCGGCTTCGGGCAGGCTG
>DASQVU010000510.1:0-6281 GCA_035640615.1 Pseudonocardiaceae bacterium | reverse complement strand
TCCGCTGGCCACTGCTCGGCGTGATCGTGGGTGTCGCCCTGGGCCAGCGCACCTCGTGGCGACACGATCGATGCCTGCTGCGCGCGTACTGCCTGGCGTCCTGGGTGTGGGTCGGGCAGTACCTGATCCGGATCGCGGTATTCACCCCGCTGTGGGCGGCGGGCGCGGTTGTTGCTCTTGGCATTGCCCGGGTTGCGCTGAGCTGGCCGCTGGTCGCGGCCTGTGTTGCGCTGAGCGGAACGGTGCTGTTGCGGGCGCTGCCCGCCGATCACCCTGGGCTGCGTACGGTACGCCGGTCCTGACTACCTCGCGCACACTACAAGTAGTGAACTGAGCACGGCCCGTACGGGTTATAGGATCCCACCGATTGGTGTCTTCACCACAACGTAACTGTTCCGTAGCGTGGAGTTGCCGTCGGGGACTGATGGGGATTCGGCCTAAAGGAGAGGATTCGACTCGTGCGCCCCGGAAGCCGCCGTCGTGCGCTCCTTGCTGCTGGCATTGGCCTTGCGCTTAGCGTGGCACTCGCGTTGCCTGCCTCCGCAGCACCTGCGTTACCCGATCTGGTGATGCTGCACTCGGTGATGACGATGCTGGATTCCCAGTCAGACCGCGTGCCGGACGCGGTGACGGGCTGGTACATCGACCCTGCTACCAACACGGTGGTGGTCTCGACCACCGACGATGCCGCGGCCCGGGTGTTCACCGCCGGCGCCCGTGCGGTGCGGATCAAGCACGTCAGCGCACGCCCGGTGCTGCTGTCGGATCTCCATGGCGGCGACACGATCACTACCAGCGAGGGCGGACGCTGCTCGATCGGCTTCAACGCCACCTCGGGTCGGGTCCGTTATGTGATCACCGCTGGGCACTGCACCAAGCTGGGCGGTACTTGGTCAGGCCCCGACGGCCAACCGATCGGCCCGGTCGCCAAGTCGGCATTTCCCGGTCACGACTATGGCCTGGTTGAGGTGGCGTCGCCGGCTTGGGATCAGACCCATGATGTCGACGCCGACAGCGGCTTCCTCACCGTAGCGGGCAGCGTCCCCGCAGCGGTCGGTGACCGGGTCTGCCTGTCCGGTTCGACCAGCGGTTTTCACTGTGGCCACGTGGAGGCGGTGAACGAGACCGTCAACTACGGCAACGGGGACATCGTCCGAGGGCTCACCAGGACTAGCGTGTGCGCCGAGGCCGGTGACTCGGGAGGACCCTTCATGAGCGGCAACCAGGCTCAGGGGACCCTGTCCGGAGGCTCCGGTGGCTGCTTGCTCGGCGGCGAGTCCTACTACCAGCCGATCCAGGAGGTACTGAAGGCTTACGGGCTGACTCTGGTGACCGGACGGCAGGTGCCCGACGAGCGCTAGCGCGAGGAGTATCGACACCGACGAGCGCTAGTGGGCGGATCGCAACCGCTGCGCGAAGGCGGCGGCGGCCCCTTCCGGATCGGAAGCTTCGGTGATCGCCCGCACCACGACGACCCGGCTCGCACCGGCGCGCAGCACGTCGTCCAGCCGGTCGGTGTTTTCAATACCGCCGATGGCGAACCATGGCCGGGCCGGCTTCGATGCCGCGGTGCTGCGGATCAGTTCGAGGCCGGCGGCGGGCCGGCCCGGTTTGGTCGGGGTGGGCCAGCAGGGGCCGGCGCAGAAGTAGTCCACCCCGGGTTGGTTCGCTGCGGCGGCGGCTTGCGCGGGATCGTGCGTCGAGCGGCCGATCACCACCTGGTCGCCAACCACCCGGCGGGCCCAACCGACGGGCAGGTCATCCTGGCCCAGGTGCAGCACCTGGGCGCCAGCGGCCAGCGCGACGTCGGCCCGGTCGTTCACCGCCAGCAGCGCCCCGTGGCGCCGGCAGGCGTCGGCGAGTACCTCCAGGGCTGCCAGTTCGGGACGCGCATCCAGGGCCTTGTCCCGCAGCTGGATGATGTCCACGCCGCCGGCCAGCGCCGCGTCGACGAACTCGGCAAGATCCCCACGTGCGGTCCGCGCATCCGTACACAGGTACAACCGCGCATCGCTCAACCGCGCCCGAACTGCCTGCCCGTCCACCCCCGCCACCCTATCCACCTCCTCGCGCGCTGCCTTGGGACTCATGGATGCATCTGCACCTTCCAGCCGGGCGTTCAAGGCTTATGGATGCTTGTGCACCTGAAACGCGCGAAGCGGCGAGGTACGGTGGGAAATGGTCCGCACGGGAGCCTGGGCCGCACCGGGCTGAGAGGGGGTCATGGCGACCCCGACCGTCGAACCTGATCCGGGTCATGCCGGCGCAGGGAGCGTGGTGAGCCATTGGGGAGCAATGTCGCCGTCGTCGGTGCTGGAGTCATCGGTTTGAGTTGCGCTTGGCGCGCGGCGTCGGCGGGATTCGCGGTGACCGTCTACGACCCTGCACCCGGATCGGGTGCATCCCGTGTCGCCGGCGGGATGCTCGCGCCGGTCACCGAATCAGTACCCGTCGAACCGGAAGTGTTCGCGCTGGGAGCAGCCTCGCTGCGGCGCTGGCCGGACTTCGCCGCCGCGCTCGGGAGGGCGGGCAGCGACCCGCGGTTACGGACCGGGGGCACTCTGGTGGTGGCGCTAGATCCCGGCGACCGCGCCGAACTAAATCGGATCGCCGAACAGCTGACCCGGCAGGGGCGGCCCGTGGAGGTGCTGTCCGGCCGGCAGGTGCGCCAGCTTGAGCCATCGCTGGGTCCGCAGGTGTGCCGGGCCCTGTCCGTGCGGGAGGACCTCTCGGTGGATAACCGGGCACTGCTCGATGCACTGCTGGCGGCCTGCCGCAACGCGGGGGTGCGGTTTCGCGATCACCGCTGCACGCAGCTGCCGGTCGCCGATGTGGTGATCATTGCCGCCGGTGCCGACAGTGCCGGGCTGCACCCGATGCTGGCGCGGGCCATCCGCCCAGTGAAGGGTGAGATCCTGCGGCTGCGGCACCGCCCCGGGACGCTGCTGCCCCCATTTCGGACGGTCCGCGCGATCGTGGGTGGCCGAACCTGCTACCTCGTGCCCCGCGATAGCGGGCGTCTGGTGCTCGGGGCCACCCAGCGCGAGGCCGGGTTCGATACCGAGGTCACCGCGGGTGGGGTCCGCGAGCTGCTCACCGACGCTGAGCGGGTGCTGCCCGCGGTCGCGGAGTACGCGCTGGAGGAGGCTGCGGCGGGGCTTCGCCCCGGCAGCCCGGACAACCTGCCGGTGATCGGTGAGCTGGAACCGGGTGTGCTCGCCGCCACCGGCCATCACCGCCACGGCATCCTGCTGGCGCCGCTGACCGCCGACGCGGTGCTCGCGCTGCTGCGCGAGGAGGACGTACCACCGGAGGCCGCGCCCGCCGCCCCGGCCCGCCTCGCCGCGCGGAGCGCGCCATGACCGTGACGGTCAACGGCCAACCGTGGGAACTGCCCGATGGCGCGACCGTGGCTGACGTGCTGCACCGGCTCGGCGCGCCGGCCCGCGGGGTCGCGGTGGCGCTGGACGGTGCTGTGGTGCCCCGGGCGCAGTGGGCGCATACACCGTTGGCCGTTGGCGCGTCGGTCGACGTGGTCACCGCGGTGCAGGGAGGGTAACGCCGATGGCAGATGATCCGCTGATCATCGCGGGACGGGAATTCGGCTCGCGGCTGATCTTGGGTACCGGCGGGGCGGACAACCTCGCCGTGCTGGAACGGGCGTTGCTCGCGGCGCAGACAGAGCTCACCACGGTGGCGATCCGCCGGATGGACACCGGCTCGCGAACCGGTGTCCTCGATGTACTGATGCGCCATGGCATCGAGCCACTGCCCAACACTGCCGGCTGTCGCAGCGCCGCCGAGGCGGTACTCACCGCGCAGCTAGGCGCGGAGGCGCTGCAGACCTCCTGGGTGAAGCTCGAAGTCATCGCCGACGACCACACCTTGCTGCCCGATCCGATCGAGCTGCTCGACGCCGCCGAACAGCTCGTCGAGGCCGGTTTCACGGTGCTGCCGTACACCAACGACGACCCGGTGCTGGCCCGCCGGCTAGCTGATGTGGGGTGCGCGGCGGTGATGCCGCTGGGTTCGCCGATCGGTACCGGGCTGGGTATCCGCAACCCGCACAACATCGAAATGATCGTGGCACAGGCCACGGTGCCGGTGGTGCTCGATGCGGGAATCGGCACCGCCTCGGAGGCGGCCCAGGCCATGGAGCTCGGTTGCGATGCGGTATTGCTAGCCACCGCGGTGACCAGGGCGGAGGATCCGCCGCGGATGGCCGAAGCGATGCGGTTGGCGGTGCAGGCTGGCCGGCACGCCCGGCTAGCCGGCCGCATTCCGCGACGGTTCTGGGCACAAGCCTCCAGCCCCGACCGCCGCTGACCGCTCGTCAGTTCACTATTTGCGCTGTTTACGGGCTTAGCCGCAGCTTACGAGGGGTACCCAAACCGATAACGCGGAGGGACCAACGTAGGAGGCTTTGTGACCGAGGACGTACGCACCCCGTCGATGGCACAGCGCAGGCGATCGGCCTCGGTCGCAACGAGCGATGTGGTGCGGGATGAGGCTGTTGGCGTCGGCCAGTCAGTGGCCGACGCGGGCGGCCGCCTGGCGCAGACGGCAGCGGACCAGGCGAAGGACATGGCAGTGCAGACCAGGCAGCAGGCCGAGAGCCTGCTGCAACAGGGTCGCCAGCAACTGCATGACCAGGCAAAATTCCAGCAGCAGAAGGTGGCACTTCGGCTTACCACGGTCGCCGACGAGCTGCGCGAGTTGGCCCACAGCACCAGTTCCGACGCCATGGGTGAATGGACTCGCCAGGGTGCAGATCAGTTACATCAGTTTGCATCGTGGCTGCATGACCGGGAGCCGGGTGAGCTGGTGGAGGAAGTCCGCTCATTCGCGCGGCGCCGTCCGGGCGTATTCCTTCTCGGTGCGGCACTAGCCGGTGTCGCGGTCGGCCGGCTTACCGGCGCGGGTATGGCGGCAAGCCGGCAGCCAGAAGACAACCGAGACGACCGGGATCAGCGAGACGAGCGAGACCTGCGAGACGACCGGCCGGCAGCGCCGGTGGCACCCAGACCGGAGACCGGCGCTACCCAGCGGAGATCGGAAGAACCCGAATACGTCGGGCGCTATCCGGACGATGACCACAGTTTCAGCTATGACGATCGGCGGGTGCCCCGATGAGCCCCGCCGTCCGGGTCCGCCCGCAGACCCCAGACGTTTCCGACGTCACGATCGGTGAGCTGATCGGTGATGTGACGCGAGATCTGTCGACTCTCATGCGCCAGGAGTTCGAACTGGCGACTGCGGAGCTCAAGCAGGAAGTGGTGAACAGCGGCAAGGCTGCCGGCACCCTCGGCGGTGCGGGCTTTGCCGGTTACATGACGCTGCTGTTCGCGTCGATTGCGTTGTGGGCGGCGCTGTCCAACGTCATGCACCCGGGCAGAGCAGCGCTGATCCTTGCCGGGGTGTGGGCGCTGGCCGCCGCCGTCCTGTACGCGACCGGTCGCGCGCAGCTGCGCCGGGTAAACCCGGTACCGGAACGCACCGTGGCCACGCTCAAAGAACTTCCGGACGCCCTGCCGGGCAGGAGGAGCGCACGATGACCATGACCAGTAATCCTGACCAGATCCGCCGCCGGATCGAGCACACCCGAACCGAGCTGACCGCGGATGTCAACGCGCTGGCCGAGAAACTCACTCCAAGTCGTGCCGTCGCCCGCCGGGTCGACCGGGCCCGCGACACGCTGACCAACGTGAAAGACAAGATCATCGGTACCGCGGAAGACGCGGTGTCGACGGTTGGTGACACCGCTAGCTCGGCCGCTTCGGCGACGGCCGACCGGGTCTCGTCAATGGCGTCGAGTGCGGCGGAGACCGTGTCGTCGGCGGCGTCGGGCGCGGCGGAGACCGTGAGCTCGGCACCGCAGGCGGTGCGGCGCAGGGCGCAGGGCAACCCGCTGGCAGCCGGGCTGATCGCGTTCGGCGCCGGGTGGTTGGCCGCATCGCTGATCCGGTCCAGCCGCAAGGAGCGGGAGCTTGCCCAGCAGGCGAAACAGCGGATCGACCAGCAGCTGCAGCCAATGGCGCAGCAGGTCAAGCAGGCCGCCTCGGATGTGGCGGGCAACCTGCGCGAGCCGGTGCAACAGGCTTTCGAGTCGATCAAATCGACAGGCCGGGACGCTGCCGCCACGGTCACCCAGGACTCCCGCGCGGCCGTGGATCAGGTCAGTGAGCGGGCAGATCAGGCCAGGCGCAACGTCGGGCCGCGCTAAGAGATCGGCCACCGCGTGAACATCCGTCCCCTCGGCGGCGCAGCCGGCTGCCTGATGA
>DASQVU010000509.1:0-4828 GCA_035640615.1 Pseudonocardiaceae bacterium | reverse complement strand
ATCAGCCTGCTTGTCCTGATCGGGATCGCGCTGTTGCTGCAGCGGACGCGGATCGGCAAGGCCATGCGGGCAGTCTCCGACAACCGCGATCTGGCCGCCTCGTCGGGGATCAACGTTGAGCGAGTTGTGCTGTTCGTGTGGATTCTGGCCGGCGCGCTGGCGACGCTCGGCGGCGTGCTGTTCGGGCTGTCTGAACTAGGCGGGACGGTGCAGTACGAGATGGGCTTCAATCTCCTGCTACTGATGTTCGCCGGGGTGGTCCTGGGCGGGCTGGGTACCGCCTACGGCGCCTTGGTGGGTTGCCTGGTCGTCGGCGTGCTGGTGCAGGTGTCCGCCCAGATTATCCCGGTCGATCTCAAGTACCTGGGCGGCTTGGCGGTGCTCATCGTCATCTTGGTGATCAGGCCGCAAGGCCTGCTCGGTAGTCGCGCGCGGATCGGGTGAACGGATGATCGACATCTCCACCCTGCTCGCCAACGGCGCCGCGGCCGCGGTCGGTCCCTCGGCGATCTTTTTTGCGTTGCTGGCGATCGGGCTGAACATTCAATTCGGTTATGCCGGTCTGCTCAACTTCGGTCAGATCGGGTTCGCGCTGGTCGGTGGGTACGGTCTGGGCATCGCGGTGGTCGATTTCGGGCTGCCGCTGTGGTCGGGAGTGCTGGTGGGAATCGTCGCCGGCGTGGTGCTCGCCCTGTTGCTGGGCATTCCGACGCTGCAGTTGCGTGCGGACTACCTGGCGATCGTCACAATCGCCGCTGCGGAGATCCTGCGGCTGATCACCCGGTCGACCTCCATGACCAACTTTTCCGGGGGGACCCAAGGGCTCACTGGATACGGCCAAGGTTTCCGGCAACTATCTCCTTTCGACAACGGCCGGTTTTACAGTTTTCTCGGCATACGTTTCTTAGGTCAGGATTTGTGGTCGATCTGCGTTGGCTGGGCGGTGGTCGGCCTGTCCTTAATCCTGGTGTATCTGCTGGTAAGTAGCCCTTGGGGCCGCGTGCTCAAAGCGATCCGGGAAGACGAGGATGCGGCCCGGGCGCTGGGTAAAAACGTCTTCGTCTACAAGATGCAAGCGTTGGTGCTGGGCGGAATATTCGGCGCGGTCGGCGGGATCGTCCTGGCGCTGACCACCCAGTCGCTGACGCCTGATTTCTACTCGCCACCCCAGACGTTCTTCGCCTACGCAGCGCTGATCATCGGTGGTGCAGCGCGAGTGTTCGGCCCAGTGATCGGTTCGATGATCTTCTGGTTCGTGCTGTCGATCACTGACAACTTCCTGCGCCAAGGCACTGCGGGTAGTAACCCGCTGATCTCGTTTATCGACAATCAGGATGTCGGTGCCATCCGGTTCATCCTGGTGGGCCTGGGGCTGGCGTTGCTGATGGTGTTCCGGCCGCAGGGCATCTTCGGTAAGAGGAGTGAGGTGCTGCTCGATGCGCGCTGAGCATGCGGTCATCGAAGTGCTTGCGCAGCCCGGTGGCGGCAAACCAGATCCGGTACTGATACTCGATTCGGTCACTCGCTCGTTTGGCGGCCTGCGGGCCGTCGACGTGGACCATCTGGAATTCCAGCGGGGCTGGATCACCGGATTGATCGGTCCGAATGGGGCAGGGAAAACCACCCTGTTCAACCTGATCACCGGGTTCGACCGACCGAACACCGGCCGGTGGACTTTCAACGGAACGCCGCTGTCCAGGCTTGCGCCGCACGAGGTGGCGCGCCGCGGGGTAGTTCGGACTTTCCAGCTCACCAAGGCGCTAGCCAAGCTCACCGTGCTGGACAACATGCGCCTGGGGGCTCCGCACCAGACCGGGGAGCGGTTTTTCGGTGCCTTGCTGCGCTCTTGGGGACGGCAGGAGCGGGCGATCACCGAAAACGCGATGGAGCTGCTCGCCCGGTTCCAACTGGACGCCAAGGCCGACGAGCTTGCCGGCTCGCTCTCCGGCGGTCAGCGCAAGCTGCTGGAGATGGCCCGGGCGCTGATGATGAACCCGACCGTGGTGATGCTCGACGAACCAATGGCGGGGGTGAACCCCGCGCTCACCGAGAGCCTGTTGCAACACGTCAAGTCGCTACGCAACGACGGCATGACCGTGGTGTTCGTCGAACACGACATGGATGTCATCCGGGACATCAGCGACTGGGTGGTCGTCATGGCCCAAGGCAGGGTAATCGCCGAAGGGCGGCCGGATGCACTGTCCTCCAACAGGGCGGTCGTCGACGCTTACCTGGGCTCGCACCACGACCAAGCGCTGGAGTTCGACGCGCAGGGCAACCCGGTGGGGCAGACGGCGGCGCTTGTCGCCGAGATTCACACCGAACTGGAAGCAGCCCTGCAACGTGGTGAGGATCTCTCGGCGTGACCGGCCCGGCTGGCCATGGCCCGGTGGCTAACGGATTGTCCCCAGCGGAGCTGGCGGCCACCCCGCAGCGGCACCGCGAATTGGCGCGGGGCGCATTGTTGCGCGCCGACGACCTGGTGGCCGGCTACCTGCCGGGCGTGAACATCCTGCAAGAGTGCAATTTCTTCCTCCGCGCCGGCGAGATCGTCGGCATCATCGGACCCAACGGTGCCGGGAAATCGACGCTGCTCAAGGCGATGTTCGGGCTCATTCCGGTGCGTCGCGGCACCGTTTCCCTGCGCGGTGCCGATATCACTTCGGCCAAGGCGCACACGCTGGTTACCATGGGCATGGGTTACGTGCCGCAGACCAACAACGTCTTCTCCTCACTGACTATCGAGGAGAACATGCAGATGGGGGTGTATCTGCGGCCCCGCACGTTCACCGCCAGGTTCGAGTCGGTGTGTGCGCTGTTCCCGCTGTTGGGGCAGCGGCGCAAGACCAAAGCCGGCGCGCTCTCGGGTGGTGAGCGCCAGATGGTGGCGATGGGCCGGGCGCTGATGATGCAGCCATCGGTGCTGCTGCTCGACGAGCCCTCCGCCGGGCTGTCGCCGATGTTCGCTGACGAGGTTTTCGTGCGCTGCAAGAAGATCAACGCGGCCGGGGTATCCATCGTGATGGTGGAGCAGAACGCCCGGCGCTGCCTGCAGGTCTGCGACCGCGGCTACGTGCTGGATCAAGGCCGTAACGCCTACACCGACACCGGCTCAGCGCTGGCCAACGACCCCAAGGTCATCGAGCTCTACCTGGGCACGCTCAGCGGCCATTCAGCGCGAGGCTAACGACCGACCACACGGTACTCGATGGTGGCTTCGTCGATCTTGTTCTGGGCATTGAACTTGAGGATGCCGTAGGACCCTACGGCGCGTTCACCGGCGGGAGTGAAGTCCAGGGTGCCGGTGACGCCGACGTAGTCGGGGTTACCACCGCTGTCGATGATGTCCCGGCATTGCCGGAAGGTGGTGCACTTCTCGCCGTCCCTGGTGATCCCGTTGATCTCCGAGGCGATGTCTACCCCCTTGGTCGACTTCGCCCGTTCGGCCGCGAGCGCGACGATCATGACGGCGTCGTAGGCCTCACCGGCGTAGTTGGTGTCTATCAGCTTGGGGTCGTCGGCCCGCAGCCGCTGCTCAAAGGTAGGGGAGAGCTTGGTCAGCGGTGTGGTCCCCTTCATGCCGTTAAGCAACCCGGGGGGTAGGCCGATGCCCAGCGCGTTGCCCATATTGCCGTCAGTGCCGTAGACGAGCTTCTGCCCAGGGCCGATCTTCACCTCGCTCATCCGGGTGAGGATCTTCTTCGACTCGTCGAAGCCGATCACCGCAATCGCGTCCGGGTTGAACTGCCGAACGTCGTCGATCTCGGTGTTGTAGGAGGTCGCATTGGGATCATAAATGATCTTCTGGATCTGGTTCTGCGGGATGCCGGCCTGAAGCAGGTTGTTCACCGTGTTATTGGCTAGGCCGCTGCCGTACGGGTCGTTACGGGCCAGGATCGAGATCCGTTGCGCACCGTCTCCCGCTATCAACGCGGAGAGGGCCTGGGCTTGCAGCTTGTCCGGGGGAGCGGTCCGGAAGTACATGCCCTTGTCGGGCCAGCAGGTGAACTCGTCGGAGGTGTTGGCCGGCGAGAACTCGACTACGCCAGCACCGGTGATCTTGTCGATGACCAGCTTGGTGACGCCCGACGCGGCAGCACCGATGATCACCTGAGCACCCTGACCAAGTTCCCGGTCCACGGTCTGGTTCGCGGTATCGGTCTTGTCGTCACCGGAATCGCCCCGGATATTGACGACCGGTTGGCCGAGTATCCCGCCGGCCGCGTTGATCTCTTTGATCGCCACGTCAACGGCCGCGAACTCGGGTGGGCCTAGGAACGCCAGGCTTCCGGTCTCCGGGAGCAGCGTGCCGATCTTCAACGGTGCGGTGCTCGGCTGCCCGCTGGCCCTGACTTGTACGGGTTCACACTTCTTCGCCGGGTTACTACTGGCCGGGCTTTGGGCCGTGGTGCCTCCGCCGCCGCAGCCGGCCAGCACGACCAGGGCGCCGACGAGCCCCGCCGCGCGGAGAACGGTACGCTGCGCCATGCCTGCCTCCTCAGCAATGCCCGGTGAGGTGATCGTCAGACCGTAATGCCGTGAGTGTCCGATGTGCAGGATCGCTCGCTGGTCGTGACGAAGATGTGATGGTCAGGACAGGCTTTCCAGGATGACCTGAGCCACCGCCTTCATGGTGGTCCGGCGGTCCATCGCGCTGCGCTGGATCCAGCGGAACGCCTCGGGCTCGGTGAGTCCGTGGTGAGCCATCAGCAGGCCTTTGGCACGTTCCACCATCTTGCGGGTCTCCAACCGATCGGTCAGCCCCGCCACTTCGGATTCCAAGGCAACCAGCTCGCGAAAGCGCGACACGGCCAGCTCCACCACGGGC
>DASQVU010000508.1:0-3297 GCA_035640615.1 Pseudonocardiaceae bacterium | reverse complement strand
GGGGTATTCTCGCGCGGGTTGCTACGCCGGGGCTGCCGACGACTGCTTTTCGATCAACAAATGCACGCACAGCCAATATTTTGTGCACCCGACAGCAGGCCGCCGGTCCAGCATCTGCATGGAATGCGCTAGGCCGGTTTGTCCGTCTGCCCCATGCCCAGTTTTCGCAGGTCGATGACGCTTCCGTTGTCCAGGTCTAACGAAGTCAGCCTCCAGATCTGATGAGCGACGTCCTGCGGGTCGCTGAGCTTGCCCTGTTTGTACAGATCCAGGAACTTTTGCCGACTGGGAAAGTCCATTTCGAGGGTGTCGCGAAGTTGCTGCTGAAAGGCGGTGTCGACACTGCCCGGTGCCACCGATATCACCTGCACACCCCCACGCTGAGCCTGTTCGGCGCCGACGTTGCGCACCCACTGGTCGATCGCGGCCTTGCCCGCTCCATAGGACGACCATCCCGGATACACGGTCTGCGCCGCCCCCGAAGTGAGCATGATCAGGTAGCGGTGGGCATCCAGCGATTGGACCGCAGCCAGGAAAAGCTGACCAAGAACCTGTGGCGCGGCGCTGTTGACTACCACGTTGCGCAGGTATGCTTCGCTATTGACTTCATTGACTTCGCCCGCAAAGCCGATGGGCTCGTTGGCCCCGGCCGCGTGGATGAACGCCACCTGCTCGCCGGTAAAGTCGTCCAATTCTCGGCGAAATGAAGCACCGACCATCGACCACGTCGAGGGATCGGCCAGATCCGCCCGGAGGTGGTCCATAGCGCCGGAGGGACGCTCCCGACTGATCCCAATCACTCGAGCGTTCCCCCACGGGACGGTCTGGGCTAGCGCCTGTCCAATACCACCCGATGCACCGGAGATCCATACAAGAGAACTAGCCATAGACCCAAACTACTGACGACTGCTCACTGGCGCCTCCCGGGAAGCCACTCTCGGCCTGCAATGTCGTCCACGCGTGGTTACGCTGCAGGTACCGACACTTGGTTGAGGGAGTTCGCTGTGCCGGCACTGCGGCGCATGGTGCACGAGGTTCATTCAATAGAAATCGGTGCCGCCACCCGATACGAGCAACACCAGCTCGTGGTGGGCCTGGAGCAAGCCCAGGCGCTGTTCGCTGATCCCGCTCTGGCCGCGGTACGGGTGCACGTCGCCGCACCTGGAGACCGGACACGGATTATCGCCCCGCTCGACGTCGTAGAGCCGCGCAGCAAGGGGCCGGGCGGGGGGGTGTTTCCCGGGTGGATGGCGCCGGTGAATCGCCCGCGGGGCGGTGACACGCATGTGCTGCGCGGGGCCGCGGTGCTGGCCGCCGGGTACCTGCCCCGCAACCAGGAGGGCTTGATCGACATGTCCGGCCCGGCCGCGGAGCGTTCCCCGTTCGGCCGGACGAACAACGTCGTGATCGAGTTCGACCCCGCGGAGGGTGCCTGCTGGCAGGACGCTGAGGTGGCACTGCGCCGGGGGCTGCTGCGCCTGGCCGTACATCTCGCCGACGCCGCCGTCGATGCCTCACCGGATGTGATCGAGGAGTTGGCGGCCCCACATCGTCCCGGGACGTCAACCGGTGGTCTGCCCCGCGTCGGTGCGATCACTAATCTGCAGACCCAAGGCGCCTTCAAGGACGTCTTCGTCTACGGGCGCAGCATGGCTGGCAGCCTGCCGACCTTGTTCGACCCGGTTGAGATCGAGGACGGGGCCGTGGTCAGCGGCCAGTACGGGCACCCGGCGCTGCGCAATCCGACGTACATCCACCAGAACCACCCAGTGGTCGCCGAGCTGCGTGCCCGCGATGGCCAGGATCTGTGCTTTGCCGGGGTGGTGCTGTGCCCAGAGCCGGTCGAGCAAGCCGACAAAGAACTCGTTTCCACGCATGCCGCTTGGCTATGCCGCGCCACCGGCTTCGATGCCGCCATCGTCACCAAGGAAGGTGCGGGTAACGCCGACAATGACCTGATGTTGAAGGTTGATGCATTGGAGGCTGACGGCTTAACAGCGGTTGCGCTATACGCCGAATTATCCGGTGCTGACGGCACCGGCCCACCACTGGTGGCCGGCCCGCGTCGAGGTGCAGTGGTCAGTACCGGTAACTACGATCAGAGAGTCGAGCTACCGGCGGTCGAGCAGGCGTTGGGAGGCGCTCGACTGGGCATCGTTGATGCGGAGGCGACCACGGCGGTCGAGGTGCCGACCGCGGCGATTTTGGGTGCCTTGAGCCCACTGGGCGCCGGGTGGCTGACCTGCCGTTCGGAACAGCAGCTGGCCGGCTAGAAGTTGGGAGGCGCGGCCTGATGCGCATCGTGCATTACGTGAATCAGTTTTATGCGGGGCTCGGTGGCGAGGCGGAGGCTGGTATCGGCCCCCGGGTGCTGGAGGGAACGGTCGGCCCTGGGCGGTTGCTGTCCCAGTTGCTGGGCGACGGGCACGAGATTGTGGCCACGCTGGTGTGTGGCGATGACTACGCCGCTTCTCACGCCGCCGTGGCTGAGGAACTGGTCGGGATGGCCCGTGAGGCCGGTGCCGAATTGCTGGTTGCTGGGCCTGCTTTCGGCAGCGGGCGCTACGGGTTGGTGTGTGCCCGGCTGGTCGCTGCGGCGGAGGCTGCTGGGTTGCCGGCGCTGGCGTCGATGCATCCGGACAACCCCGGGATTTCGGATGCGGGTGCCGCGCCAGTGGTGGCTGCGGGTGCCTCAAGCCGGCAGATGCGCCCGACGTTGCAGACAGTTGCGGCCGCTATCGCGAAGTTGGCCACCGGGGCGAAGCTGACGGTGGCCGACGGTCGAGTCGCCCGGGCTGCCCGGATTGGCCGGCTGGTCGATCAGCGCGCCGCGGCCCGGGCCGTTGAGCTCGTGCTGCGCCGGGTGGCCGGTGACCGGGAGAGCACCGAGATTCCGGTCGGTGGGTTCGATGTGGTGGAGCCGGCAGCGCCGGTCGACACGGTGGCCGACGCGATGGTCGCGCTGGTCACCGAGGGCGCCGTGGTGCCAGCCGGCAACCCAGACCGGCTGGAGTCCGCTCGCGCTACCCGCTGGCTGCGCTATCCGATTGAGGGGGTGGATTCGCTTGCTTCCGGGGAGTGGGAATCGGTGGATGGCGGCTTCGCGACGACCGCTGCCAATGCCGATCCCAACCGGATCGTTCCCCTGGATACCGTCCGTAGGCTGGAACGGGAGGGCGGGATCGGCCGGCTGCACAACGAATTGCTGGTCACGGTGGGCAACGGCACGCAGGTGGCCGCTGCGCGGCGTTTCGGCGTTGAGTGGGCCGCGGAGCTGCGTAAGGCCGGGGTGCAAGC
>DASQVU010000507.1:0-2820 GCA_035640615.1 Pseudonocardiaceae bacterium | reverse complement strand
GCGGTGGTGCCCGAGGTGTAGTTGATCGTCGCCGTGGCGTCCTCGTCAGGTTCGGCCCACGGGCGCGGCTCGACGTCGAAGCGCATCACCTGTTCCTCGGTCTCACCACCGAGTACGAAGCGGTGCGGCGCCGTCACGGCTTTGAGCGGCTCGTCGAGGGCCGGATCGACCAGCAGCACCGACGAGCCGCTGTGCGACACGATGTAATTCACCTCATCGGCGCGGAGCCGGAAATTCACCGGCACGCAGATCCGGCCGCTGGCTGGTACCGCGTGTAACAGTTCGAGCAGTCGGGCGCAGTTGTGGCTGACGACCGCTACCCGCTCCCCGGTACCCACCTCTAGCGCATCTAGACCCGCCTGCCAGGCCCGAATCCGGCGACCCAGCTGCTGATAGGTCGATGTCTCTACCGCTGGAGCAGGCTGGTCTGATTCATCCACGACCGCGATGGACTGCGCGAACGCTGCCTGGCCCCGGTCCAAGAAATCGCCAACCGTCAAAGGTACCCGCATAACCCAACCCTATGACTTCACACCCCGACATGGAGACATATCGGAGCCACCGGATGGTCAAAAACCCCGATATGTCTCCATGTCGGGGATGGGGGACGGTGCGAGGGGATCAGGACGTAGAGTCACGGGTGAGGAGGAACCCGTGACCCACGCATCAAACAGCGTCGACAGTTTCGGCACGCGCGGCACGCTGTCCGTCGGAACCGCGCACTACGAACTATTCCGGTTGGCCATGCTGGACCGCCGAATCGGCACCCAGTGGCGGGCCCTGCCGTACAGCTTGAAGGTGCTTTTAGAGAATTTGCTGCGTCACGAGTCCGGCGCTGCCGGTGCCCACGTCACCGCCGATCACGTCCTGGCACTGGCCGGCTGGGATAGGCAGAAAACGCCGTCCACCGAGATCCAGTTCACGCCCGGCCGGGTGATCATGCAGGATTTCACCGGCGTGCCGTGCCTGGTTGATCTGGCGACGATGCGCGAGGCCATCACGGCTCTGGGCGGTGACCCGCGGGCGGTGAATCCACTTGCCCCGGCCGAACTGGTCATCGACCATTCCGTGATCGCGGACGTGTTCGGCCGTCCGGATGCCTTCGAGCGCAACGTCGACCTGGAGTATCAACGAAACTGGGAGCGCTACCAGTTCCTGCGCTGGGGTCAGCGGGCCTTCGACGAGTTGCGAGTGGTCCCACCGGGCACCGGGATCGTGCACCAGGTGAACCTCGAACACCTGGCTCGGGTGGTGATGACCCGCCACGGGATGGCCTACCCGGACACCGTGGTGGGCACCGACAGCCACACCACTATGGTCAACGGGCTGGGTGTCCTGGGGTGGGGTGTGGGCGGGATCGAAGCTGAGGCGGCCATGCTCGGTCAGCCGGTTTCGATGCTGATCCCCCAGGTTGTCGGTTGCAAGCTCAC
Source organism: Pseudonocardiaceae bacterium (assembly GCA_035640615.1). Classification (GTDB taxonomy): domain Bacteria; phylum Actinomycetota; class Actinomycetes; order Mycobacteriales; family Pseudonocardiaceae. The sequence continues at coordinate 1,390 of DASQVU010000507.1, read as the reverse complement.
CGGATCCATCCCCTCCGGGGCGACCGCCACCGACGTGGTGCTCACGCTGACGGAGATGCTGCGCCAGCACGGGGTGGTCGGGAAGTTCGTCGAGTTCTACGGTGACGGCGTTGCAGCGGTACCGCTGGCCAACCGCGCCACGATCGGCAATATGAGTCCCGAGTTCGGCTCGACCTGCGCGATCTTTCCCATCGATGAGGAAACCATCCGCTACCTGAAGCTCACCGGTCGTCCGGCCGAGCAGCTCGCGCTGATCGAGGCGTATGCCAAAGAGCAGGATCTGTGGCACGACCCGAGCCGGGAGGCTGCCTACTCCGAATACCTCGAGTTGGACCTGTCCACTGTGGTGCCGTCGATTGCCGGGCCGAAGCGCCCGCAGGACCGGATCAGGCTGTTGGAGGCCAAGGCGGCGTTTCGGCAAGCGCTGGCCGGCTACGCACACACAACGACGTCTACCGTGGATGAGGCTGGTATCGAGTCCTTTCCGGCCAGTGATGCTCCCGCGCTGAGCAGTGACGATGGCGGCGGTGAACCGCGGAGGACAGTCTCCGCTGCGGCTGGTGCCGAGGGCCGCCCCAGCTCCCCGACGCCAGTGCGACTGGACGGGGGCGGCGGCTACGAGATCGACCACGGCGCGGTGGTGATCGCCTCGATCACGTCATGCACCAACACGTCCAATCCGTCGGTGATGATCGGGGCAGCGCTGCTGGCCCGCAATGCCGTCGAGGCGGGTCTGACCGTCAAGCCATGGGTCAAGACGTCGATGGCGCCCGGCTCGCAGGTGGTCACCGACTACTACGAGAAGGCTGGCCTGTGGCCGTCGTTGGAGAAGCTGGGCTTCCACCTGGTGGGCTACGGCTGCACCACCTGCATCGGCAACTCGGGCCCGCTGCCAGCGGAGGTCGCGCAAGCCGTTCACGACGCAGATCTCGCGGTCGTCAGCGTGCTGTCCGGCAACCGCAACTTCGAGGGTCGCATCAACCCTGACACCGCGATGAACTATCTCGCGTCTCCCCCCTTGGTGATCGCCTATGCGCTCGCCGGAACGATGGACTTCGACTTCAGTACTGATCCGCTGGGGTTCGATCACGATGGTAAGCCGATCTGCCTAGCCGATATCTGGCCCTCGCCAGAAGAGATCCAAAAAGTGATCGACTCCACGATCAGTCAGGAAATGTTCACCAAGGACTACGCCGACGTTTTCGCCGGCGACGCGCGCTGGCAATCGTTACCGACCCCGGAAGGTGAAATATTCACCTGGGATCCGGAGTCAACATATGTGCGCAAACCCCCCTATTTCGAGGGAATGACACTCCAGCCGCCTCCCGTGACCGATATCCGCGGGGCGCGTGTGCTGGCGCTGCTCGGGGATTCAGTGACCACCGATCAT
>DASQVU010000506.1:0-5859 GCA_035640615.1 Pseudonocardiaceae bacterium | reverse complement strand
GGTCAGTCAGTAGCGACGAGGTGGGTGGGTGGGGCCAGCATCAGCCGGCCACCTGCGGCCCGCAGGGCCTGGTCGGCGCGGAGGGACACGTTCGGTACACCGCCCGGCGGTGGGGCCCGCTGGGCCGAGGTTGACTGGGGTAGGGCGGTGCCGGCGGTTGGTCAATCGAGTCAGTGGTGGCGGTGTGGGGTGGGACGCTTAGGTGTGGTCGAGGCGGGGGAAGAGCAGCTCTCGAATCAGCAGGAGCAGCGCGGCGGCGGCGGGGATCGCGACCAGGGCGCCCACGATGCCTAGCAGCGCGCCGCCCAGGAGCACCGCGACGACAGTGACCAGGGCTGGTACTTCCACTGCGCGGCCGATGATTTTGGGCACCAGCAGGTAGTCCTCAGCCAAGCGGTAGACGACGAAAAACCCGATGGTGGCCAGGCAGACGGGCAGCGACACGCTCAGCGCGACCAGGCAGACCACTACGCCCGCGATGGTCGAGCCGATCACCGGGACCAGGTCCAGGATCGCGACGAGGATGCTCAGTAACAGCGAGTAGGGCACTTTGAAGATGGCCAGAAAGGCGAAGGTGAGGGTCCCGGCGATGAGCGAGATCAGCAGGTTGCCCAGCACGTAGGCACCGACCTTGGCAAAGATCTCATCGCCGAGCTGGATCGCGCGGGGACGGCGGGAATGCGGCACCAGCCGGTAAAAAGTCGCGCGGATGCGAGGCAGGTCGGTCAGGAAGTACACGGTGAGGACCACCACGATCAGCGCGCTGGCCACCGCGCTGAATACGACCTGACCGGCGCCGAGCAGGCCGTTGAACACGCCCGAGGCGTCCCCGTTGAACGGGTGCTGGAGGCGTTGCTGTAGGTGTAGCCGGGTGTCGAGTTGATTCAACACCGGGTAGTGATTCAGTATCCGAGGCAGCGTGGTCGGGGCTTGGGTGACGAATTGGGTGGCCTGGCGCGCCAATGGTGGGATTGCCGCAGCGAGGAATCCACCCACCACCGCCACCCCCGCCACCAGCACGGTGATCACCGCCACCCACCGGGGGACCTTGCGCCGGGCGAGGACCGCCACCGCAGGTTCCAGACCGATCGCGAGGAACAGCGCCAGCCCGATCAGCACCAACACCCCACGCACAGTGATAATCATTTCGACGATGCCGACCAGGACCGCGACCCCGGCCGCACCGCTCAAACCGATGAAAAACGGGGAACGCCGATCAAGCGGTTTGCCAGGTTGACCCAGGGCCTGCTGCGCCGTGGTGACCCGCGCGGCTTCGGCGGCTGCGCCCCGATCCTCGGCCCGGCTGGGCGGTTGAGCGCCCCGATCGGGGGAGCCCGCGGCCTGTTCGGCGGCGCTGGTTGCGCTGCGGCGGTGCGCCTTGTTGGGATCACGTGCTGCGAGCACCGTTTTCTCCCCTGGCTTGGTGACGGGGTTGTTCACATTCCCTGCACGGGTGCCGCCGGCGACCGCTCAACGCTGCGCGTGCGGCAGGCTCAACTGGTGCGGCTGCGAATCGCCCCATAAATACCGGTGGCGACGAACAGCACGATTCCCGCGATCGCTAACCACAGCAACGCCTTAATGACAAATCCGATAATGACCAACGCGAGCCAGAGGACAAGCAAGACAATGATCAGGCGGCCCATAATGGTTCCCTCTCGCATAGTCAGAACCCTTCACCATAGTAACGCAGGATCCGATTAACCACCCGGCAAGGTTCACACCCCAAGACGAAACTGATTTGATATCAACAATGCCCTGCCTCCGGTGGACCTCCACTCCCGGGTGGCCCCAGGGTCGGGCACAGGGGCGGGGCCTCATCTGATGACGTGGTAGCCCCCCTCTGCGACGCCTGTCCTGCGGCGGTCCAGCACCTCGCCGGTGCCATGAGCGTGCCATTATCGTCAGTCAATCTCGATCAACCCGCTGGGCACCGTAACCAGCCTGAACCAGAGTAGCCGTAGAGATCTTATTCAGCGGCGACTCGCCAAGACACAGTTTTTCAGTAGTCTACGGCAGAGCTGTGTGACGCTCGGCAGACCAGGTCGCTGCCTAACCCTGTTTTGGGGTCCCGGCTGCAGTCGAGTTGCCGTTTCGGTGTGCGTGGCACACTGGGAATACCGAGGGCGTCCTCGCGCTGCGGATCTGGCCGCTTCGCCGTTCTTGGCGCAAAAGTTACGCGCCGGCGGATGGTCACGGGCCGGCGGGTCAGGTCACCATGATGTCCCAAGAGATTTCCACCGAGCGCATCACCGTGCAACTGTTTGGTGAACTGGATGTGGTTGCGGCACCCCGCTTAGAAGAACGCCTGAGTCAACTACGTCGGGACGGTGCCCAACTGATCACCTTGGATCTGTCGGGCATGGAGTTCGTCGGCGCCGCGGGGCTCAGCGTGTTCATTGGAGCCGACCAGGCACTACGGACCACTGGTGGCCAGTTGCTGCTCATCCGGCCGACCCGCGTGGCCGGTCGCGTCCTGGCGATCACCGGGCTAGACACCATGCTGAGCGTCCCGTGCACGCAGTGACAGATGGCTGGATCAGCTGTTCGCCGCGCAATGTCACGAACGCTCTTCCCCCAGCCGCGACTCCCGATGGAGGCGGCATAGTGCCGCGTCCAGTGATTGCCGAAGACCTTGTTGGTGACGATCAAGCTCGCCCGTTCGTAGCGGGAGAACGGCCAGCTGGAGTAAAAGCTCAGCGCGGCCCGGCGCTGCCGTCCGAGATACAGCCGATAGTTGATCATGCTGCGGATGCCGGCGACCTGGATGGCCCGGCTGGCGAACTGGGGCCAGCGGGGGTCGTCGGCCAGATCATCGACGCGGACGTAATCATCGGTGACCAACACGTCCAAGGAGGGGCCCTCGCCGGCGTCGAACTGGACCCCATCCACGTGGTCGGGGACCGCGTCGGTGCTGGCCAGCGTCCGCGGCCGGTCGGCGTCGATCACGAGCACGGCCGCGTGCCGGCAGCCCGGCATCACCCGGGCCGCGACGTCGACGATGCGTTGCGGGCTCAGCTGGGTCTGGTCACCATCCAGCAGCACCTGGACAAGACGATTGAATGCGCCAACGAGTTCGGCTAACGCCGAGGCGAGCTCCGCCTGCTCTTCTGGCGGTGGCCCACACCCCCAGTTTGTGTGCGCGGAGTGCCTGCTGGGGCATCCCCAGTAGCCCAGGAACCACACGCATCCGCGTGCCGATGACACGGTAAGACGGCCGCAAACGCTGCGGGATCTTAGCGCAGCCATGCCACCACCGCCGGTATGCTCGTGAGACAACGAGCCGAGGGACCTGACCGTCGTGCACCCTTGTCTTGGGATCGGCATGGTAGGCGTGCTGGTCCAGCGCACCCTGGAAACAGGGCACACCACGGCACCACGGTCCGCAAGATCCCCACTATCGGCAGCTGGAAGGTTGGGCGATTTTCGCCGCGGCTACTTCTCGCTCTGATCTAGTCAGCCACCCTCGTTGCTGCCGACCGGCACTGTTATGACTGCTGATCAGTGTGGCGCTGACTGCCCTCGGCATCGTGGGTGCTGTGGAAGTCGCCCGGGTGTTCGGTGCTCCACCCTAAAGCCCACACCTGCTGCTCGGTGATCTCCCCAGCGGCGTGGGCGAAACCTCGCAGCACGGGCACCAGGTCCTCGCGCAGCTCAGCGGGCATGTTGGCAAGGACCTGGGCGATGGCAGCCCGCCGCTGGTCCGTCATGTCGCGCACGAGTTGATCACCGGCGGCAGTCAGGCGCAGGACGAGATTACGGCGATCGGCGGGGTCCTCGATGCGCTGGAGTAGAGCTGCCCCCACCAGTTTGTCGCACAGCCGCGTGGCGTTCGAAGCGTGCACGCCCAATCCCTGGGCGACCGCAGTGAGATTTTGCGGGCCGCGGCTGGCGATCATCACCAGAACCCGCAACTGCGGCAGCGTGACCTGGCCTTCCAGGCTGGCTAGCGACTGCCCAGTCACCGCGACCAGAACCCGGGTGGCCAGCACCACCGCCTCAATCTGCTCGGCGGAAGGACCAGCGATCCCCCCTCCCGTGCAGCTCATTGAGCTAGGATCACCCTCGTTGCGCAACACAAACATCCTTCGGGTGCTGGCGGTCGCGCTAGAAGGCGACGGATACGTACCCATCACCCGAGTGGCCTGCGCGCCGCGCACTACATCAAGCTGTCTCCGACGGCGACCTGCTCGACCCAGCGGGTCCAGTCGCTGTCTAAGCCACGTGTGGCCGGCTCCCGTCCCGGGCGGCCCCTGGCCGGCGACGTTCCCAGTGGCGAGGTAGTCGAGCTGCGAGCATCTGGCCCCGATTCAGCCCGCCAACCCCGGGGCGTGATGGAGTCATCGGGCACACCGGCTCATGGCCAGCGACGCGTGGACGCCGGTCTGCACCGCTTGGCGGGGTCGGCGTAGGCCTTGGGTGCGTTCCCAGGCGATGGCGAGTAGGTCGGTGAGGAGCGTGACGCGGGGGCGGTGGCGCGGTGGGTCCCCGATAAGGCGGCGCGATGGGAGCGTTGATTGCCAGAAGATCCGCTACCTCCACCGGCCGTCAAAGAGAGTTAATCAACGCGGCCGACACGGTCTCGGCGATGTTGTACTGCTCACGCAGACCAGTTACCTCAAGGGCTCGATTGACCGTTCCCCGGTGGGATAACACCAACCACAGGTAGCGGTTTTCCCGGGTTGCGAGTTCATTGGCTGCAAACAGCACAGACAACCCAGCGGACCCCAAGAATCGCACCCGCTCAAGGTCTACCACCACCAGTGAGGCAGCGGCCAGCTGGGCGGTCAACAACGCGCCCAGGTCCGGAGCGGTCAGGGCGTCAATCTCGCCTCCTACGGTGACCACCCGAGCGTCCGTACCGTGCTCCGTCACCTGCAGATCCAAGACGTCAGAGGACAACAGTCCTGCCCTGCCCAGCGGGCTCGGTAATAGCGCCATCGCTAGCTCCTTTCCCTACGGTGGTGGCGCCCCGTGGGGGACACCGAGGCCTCCCGGACGGCCTGGCGCCGGCTTCCGAACACCGGTCCGTGACTGCACGGTTGCCCGCAGTTACCCAACCCCCTCAGAACTAAACCCTTCGGTCGTCCACCGGGACATCAAGCCACTGCAAGGGTTGGCTGCTCACCCACACCCATACGACAGCAGCCGCGAAGTACGGCTGGCCTGCATTCACTGGGGCGACGACGGCAGGCGATTTGGCAGCAGAGTGGGGGTTAGAAGCTGTGTCCTACCAGCCGCAGTGGTGGACATCTGGGCATTGCCCAAGGCAGGGTGCCCAGCAGATAGACCAAGCTGGCGAAGCCGTGGCCAAATGCGATCGACGCTCTCACCGAGCCCCAGGACGGCGGCCCCAGTGCCGTACTTACGCTGGGTGGCCGGATCGTCGGTGGACGATCCGGTCGTCTGGCTGTGGATTCCCCGAGGTTGAGCATTCCGCCTACGCCGCGTTCGACGTCCGCGTTGGGGGTTCCAATCATGACGAACACAGTGGTTGGACGAGGCCCCGCCCAGCCAACAGTCGACCTACCCACACGCGAAGCCTTCCCGACCCAGCCGGGCCGCCTTGGGTACCGCCGCCAGCGCCAGGTTGGCCGCCCGCCGCGGGCTCGCGGTGGCCGACAACGCAACCCCGAATGCGCCCAGCCGGCCAGCGCCGCTTGATCGGCGTAGGTCTCCACCGGTCCCGCCGGCAGCGGCCGCGGCCGCTCCGCCACCACCGGCTCGGCTGCCGCCCGGGCCGGGTCGGCCAACCACTGGTCTCGTGGGCCTGCCAGGCCCGTGCGCGGTGCGGGCCTCGGCCAACGCACTGATGCGGGCGGCCGTATCCACCGCCAACCCCACCCGGCCCCCGGCCAG
>DASQVU010000505.1:0-2080 GCA_035640615.1 Pseudonocardiaceae bacterium | reverse complement strand
GTCGTTTCGCTCTAGCCGCCTTCGCGTCGTTGTCTGGCCGTACGATATAGACAGGCGAATGAATTCTTCACCAGGTCCGGTCAAGGTCAGCGACTGACCGTACTTGCTTGTAGACCGGCGCAAAGTGATGACGCGGTCCCGTGAAAAATAAGTAGATGGCCTTGTGCAGAATGTCAATGGTCTGCTCCTGCTGGGGCTATGTCCGAGGCGCGCCAGTTCCGTTCGGTTGTGCCCAAGAATATAACCAACCGTTCTGTTGACCCATGAGTGTCAGCATCAATTACCCACCTCGCTCAGCAGTAAACCCCCGATTTTCACGTGTAGCGTGATCCATAGGCGGTGTGCGCGAAGGGCTTAGAGGCCCTGTGCTGTGGCGTGCAGGCGGATCGGATTGGTGGACGCGGCCCGGGAAGAGGACGATGCCGCCGTGCTCACCGCCGTGCTGTTCGGGCTGGCGGCGTCCAGTGCGCTGGTCATCGGCGCCCTCGTCGGTGCCCGCTGGAACCCGCCGAAGCAGGTGACTGGGGTGCTGCTGGCATTTGCCAGTAGCGCGCTCATCTCGGCGCTGGCGTTTGAGCTGTTCGAGAGAGTCGTTCGCGATGGGTGGTCCGGTGCGTGCCGGGCTTCGGCTCCGCGCCGTTCGTCGCCGTCGACACGGCCCTTGATCGCTACCTCAGCGGCAACCCGGACCGGAGCAGCGCGGTCCTTTCGGCTGGGTGCCCGCAGCGGGGTGGGCTTGGCGCTGCTTGCAGCGGTGACGCTAGACGGCGCTGATGCCCCTATGGATGTCAAGCAGCTGACGGCTGTGTTTCGGGTGGAGATGTGAGGATCTGGTACATCTCGCGGGTGATGTAACGCTTTAAGCAGCGGATGGCTTCGCGGTGGGTTTTGCCTTCGGTGATGCGACGGGCGAGGTAGTCGCGGGTACGGACGTCCCAGCGCAGTCGGGATAAGGCGATGCGGTAGAGCGCGGCGTTGGCTTGGCGGTCGCCGCCGCGATTGAGCCGGCGACGGGTGGTTTTGCCCGAGGATGTTTCCAGGGGGCTGACCCCGCACAGGGCGGCAAAGGAGGCCTCGCTGTGTCGTCGGTCGGGGTTGTCGCCGGCGGTGATGAGCAGGGCTGCGGCGGTGTCGGGACCGATGCCGCGATGGGTCAGCAGGGTTGGGCAGTGCGTGGTGATCGTGTCGGTGATCCGGCAGACGAGGTCGTGTATTTGTTCGGTGAGCTCAAGGATGCGTCGCGCCAGCAAGTGCAGGGTGTAGACCGCCGCGCTGGTGACATCGTGTGGTGTGGTGGCTTCCAGCTGCGCGCAGCGACGGATGAGCATGGTGTTAGTCAGGTCCGACAGCGCCTCGCGCAGGGCTGGGTCGGCTGCCACCAGGACGGCTTTCGGGTTGGTTGATGGCCTGGGTGCGGGCCTTGACCGCGGAGGCCTTGGCCAACGTGAACACCCCGTAGCATCTCCACCGGCCCGTCACCGGCCTTGGCCGTCGCGCTGGCCCGACCGCTGAGCACCGCCCGGGCAGCGGCCTGGGCGTCGACGGGGTCGGTCTTGCCCTGACGGCGGTGGGTGGCCTTGTCCGGTGCGTTGACCTCGATCACCTCAATACCGGCTGCCCGCAGGTAGCGGGCCAGCGCCGCGCCGTAGGAGCCGGTGCACTCCACACCAGCCCGTCGCAGTATCCCCAACGTGCCCGCCCAGGCCAGCAACGCCCGATATCCCGCTGCGGTGGCGGGAAAATCGTTGCTGCTGAGCAGCACACCCAGCGTGCTGAGCACCGCCGCGGCGTGTCGGTCCTTGTGGGTATCTACTCCCAGCACGATCTCCTTAGCCTCGCTGGTGTCGTCCTGGTCGTCCGGAATTGGTTGGGGCATGCTGGGCATGGTCATCTGTCTCCTGATCGCCACGGGAACCGATGGCCGTCGCCGGACCGGTGCGGGTGGTCAAAACTGTGACGGTGCCCTGTTGATGGCAAGGCCCCTATCGGGACACGCCCACCCGGTCCGGCGCCAGCAAGCACCACCCCACGCCAGGGCCGACAGATCAGCGCCAAGGCATACCAGCCAGTTGCATTGCGG
>DASQVU010000504.1:0-2383 GCA_035640615.1 Pseudonocardiaceae bacterium | reverse complement strand
AGTTCCGCGGCCAGGTGCAGCCGTGCCTGATCAGCCGCGTCCACCTTAGGATCGAACAGCGCCCACTGCCGCTTGCCCTGTGCACGGGCACGGCGCAAGGTGGCACTGGCGGCGCGCATCAACTCTTCCGGCGAGCACTGGCCGGCGGGGCGTTGCACCACTCCGACGGTCGCGGTGAGAGCCACCCCGGTGTCGTCGATATAGAACGGTTCGGCCAGATCGGTGTTGATGGTCTCGACCAAAGCGCCGATGTCGAGAACCGCATCGCTGGGTTCGAGCAGAATCGCGAACTCGTCGGCGCCGAGCCGAGCCACCATACCCGGCCGCTCCGCGACCACCTGCGCTAGCCGGCGGGCGACCATGTCCAGTGCCAGATCGCCGGCGCGGCGCCCGAGACCATCATTGACCGCGGAAAAACCGTCCAGGTCGAGATGCAGCAGGGTAAGTACCGCCGAGGGCGCCAGCCGGGCCTGCACCTCTTCCAGATGCGTGACGAAGTACTGCCGGTTCGGCAGATCGGTCTGCAGATCGTGCAGTGACTGATGCTGCAGTTGCTGCTCGACCAGCTGCAAGCTGGTGATGTCCTCGACCATCGTGACGACGTGGCGGGGCGACTGTTCGGCGTCGCGCAGCACCACGCCATCCAGGTAGACCCACACCTTCTCACCATCGACCCGGCGCAGGGCAACGCGGACCCGCAAGCGCGGATCCTGGCCGATGACCAGAGCCCGGTGATGCTCTTCGGCGATCGGCCGGTCGCCGGAGGAGAACAACTCGGTCAGATCGCGCCCGGCCAGTTCACCAGGCGAATAGCCGAGAATGTCGTCCAGCGATTGGTTGGTTCGGATTATCCGCCCGCCGGGCTCACTGATCGCGATACCTACCGGTGAGGAATCGAAGACTTCCCGGAACCAGCTTTCGCTGCTTCGCAGCTCGCGCTCGACGTCCTGCCAGGCCAGCGACAGCGCCCGGGTGAGCTCCTTCTCCTGTTCCATAGCATGGCTTCGCAGTGCCCACGTGTACCCGGACGCCAACGCGCCGAGCAGCTCGATGATCGGGCCACACGGTGGGTCCGTAGCTGCATCGCCTGCGAGGGCCGGCAGCGCTTTACCGAGCACGTCGAACGTCTGCGGCAGGCTCTGGACACCAGTGAACCCCGCAGTGACCAGCCGGGTGCCTGCCTCGTATGCCGCGCCGATATCAACCGACCCTCCGGAGAGCGCGGCTAGCAGCCGCCGCGTGAGGTCCTCGAGGTAGTCCACGAGCTCGGTGACTGGCATCGATACGGCACAGGTGCCGGCGAGAGCCCGGGTCCACTTCCGGGCAACACAAGATGGTGACAGGGAGGTGTGCTCCGAGTCACCAGTGCTGCTTGTATGGTCCTGTATCACCTTCTGAGCCCAGCCTCCACCGACCGCAAGATCGGTATGTACTGCGGTACGTACACCCTACCGTCGGATCCACGCATCGATTTCCCTGCCATTTGGATGAAGCATGGGACCGATACTACGCGGAGTGAGTGCCTTGATACGCAGTGCTCTCAATAGGGGCAAGCCAGAGCGCTCCGGCCGGCGGTAGCCGCAGTACGGCCGAGTACGGCCGGCCGTGCCATGGTGTCTCGCTGGCGACCACTTCGCCGAGATTGCCTACGCCGGAACCACCGTAGATCTCCGCATCGGTGTTGAGTACCTCACGCCACCGTCCCGGCCTGGGCAGCCCGACCCGGTACTGCTCGTGGGGGGCCCCGGCGAAGTTCACCACGCAGGCCAGTACCGAGTGGTCGTCTCCCCAGCGCAAGAAGCTCAACACGTTGCCCCAGGCGTCGTTGGCGTCGATCCACTCGAACCCGGCGGGGTCGGCGTCCTGGCTATAGAGCGCGCGATGCGAGCGGTAGGTGGCGTTGAGGTCGCCCACCAATTGCAGCAGCCCGCCGTGCAGCGGGTGATAGCGCAGGTTCCAGTCCAGCGACCGGTTCTCCGACCACTCCGCAGGTTGTCCCAACTCACCGCCCATGAAAAGCAGCTGCTTGCCGGGATGGGCCCACATGTAGGCCAGCACGCAACGCAAATTAGCGGCCTTATTCCAGTCGTCGCCGGGCATCCGAGCCCATAACGACCCCTTGCCGTGGACCACTTCGTCGTGCGAGAGCGGGAGCACGTAGTTCTCGCTCCAGGCGTACATCAGCGAGAATGTCACTTCGTTGTGGTGGTAGGTGCGGTGTACCGGATCGTGGCCCGCATAGTTGAGGGTGTCGTGCATCCAGCCCATGTTCCACTTGAAGCCGAATCCCAGGCCACCGACATGAGTGGGGCGAGTGACACCGGGCCATGCCGTCGATTCCTCGGCAATCGTCATGACCCCGGGGTGCCGCTTGTACACGGTG
>DASQVU010000503.1:0-2594 GCA_035640615.1 Pseudonocardiaceae bacterium | reverse complement strand
ATGCACTACGCATGTGACATGTTCTTGGCCCGGGAGTTCCCGACCGTAACGTTCGAGCGCTACGCCGACGATGCGGTGGTGCACTGCGTGACCGAGCGCCAAGCCCGGCAAGTCCGGGCGGCGCTGGCCACGAGAATGGTGGACGTCGGACTGCGGCTGCATCCCGACAAAACCAGGATCGTGTACTGCAAGGACAGCAGGCGGCGGGCCGCGTTCCCGGTCACGTCGTTTCGGTTCCTCGGATACACGTTCGGCCCCCGGAAAGCCCGATACCCGGACGGAAAGGCGTTCACGTCGTTCCTGCCCGCGGTGAGTCCGGAGGCTCTCAAGGCCATGGGTCAACAGATCCGCCAATGGCGGATACACCGGCGCACCAGATGCGACTTGAACGAGCTCGCCGCGTGGATCAATCCCATCGTGGTGGGCTGGATGCACTACTACGGCCGGTTCTACCGATCGCAGATGTATCCCCTTCTGCAGCGCATCAACACCTACTTGATGCGCTGGGCGCGGAATAAATACAAGCGGCTGCGCGGCTACAAACGGTTCCAGGTGTGGTGGTCCGGACTCGTCGATCGAGAGCCCGGCCTATTCGCGCACTGGGCATGGACGCGCACGTTTCGGTGGGTTCGATGAGAAGAGCGGAGTGACGGGAGACTGTCACGCTCCGTTCTGTGGGAGCCCGGGGGTGCGATTCCCCCGGGTTACCCGACCCCCTCGGTGCCGGTGAGTTGCACCCGTTGTGGTTCGGGGCTGGCATGAGGGCGGCCACCGCGTGATCCTTTGGAGTTGCGAGGCTCTGAGGATCGGCGGTGGCCGTGATGGACAGTGTGATCCGGGTCGACGGTGCTGACCAGGGTGCGGCTGTGCACCGGCTGTAGGAGTTCCGCGAGGAGCTGTTCGAGTCGCTGGGTCGGCGGCGCGATGAGCTGTTCGAGCTGACCGACGCGCTGCTGTGTGCCGAGGGGCCGGTGTCCTCGCTGGTCGGGCTGTGTCTGGCACCGGAGCACCGCCGTGGCCACGGCGCGCTGTACGACGCGGTCAATCACGGCACGGTCGATGGCGAGCGGCTGCGCCAGGTGCTCGCCGGGCTGCCGCTGCCGCGGATGTTCGGCGGGCGGCTCGTGCTCGCCGTGGACGCCACCGGGTGGCTGCGCCCGGACGCGGCGACCTGCCCGCAGCGGCTGTTCTGCCATGTCTATGGCCGCGGCCGGGGGCGGGACGCCGATCAGGGGATCCCAGGCTGGCCGTATTAGCTGGTGGTCGCCCTGGAGAGCGGGCCGAGCAGCTGGACGGCGGTGCTCGACGCGCGCCGGTTGGGCCCGGCCGAGGATGCCACCGCGGTCACCGCCGCCCAGCTGCGCGCGGTGGTGGGCCGGCTGGGCGCGGCCGGGCAGTGGCGGGACGGGGATCCGCCGATGCTGGTGGTGTGCGATGCCGGCTAGGACGTGTGCCGGCTGGCGTTCGTCCTGGCCGACCTGCCGATCCAGCTGATCGGGCGGATCCGCGCCGACCGGGTGCTGTGCGGGCCGCTGCCGCCGCGGCCCGATGAGCGGCGATCGACCGGCCGGCCCCGCCGGCACGCAACGGTCATGACGCTGGCCGATCCGGCCAGCTGGCCGGGGCCGAGCACCCGGTCAACGAGCGAGACGGTTCGCTACGGGGGCGCGGAGGCCAGCTCCTGGGATCGGAGGCATCCCCGGCTGACTCACCGCGGCGCTTGGGCCGACCACTCCGGGCGGCTGCCGATCATCGAGGGCACGCTGATCCGGCTGGCCGTCGACCACCTGCCCGGGCAGCGCGAAGCCAAGCCGGTCTGGCTGTGGGCGCAGGCCACCGGCGCCGACGCCGCACTGGTCATCTGCTGCTGGCAGGCGTACCTGCGCCGCTTCGACGCCGAAGACACCATCCGCTTCGAAAAGCAGGCCCTGGGCTGGACGGTCCCGAAGCTGCGCTTGCCGGCCGCCGCCGACCGGTGGACCTGGCTGGTGATTGCCGCGCATACCCAGCTGCGGCTGGCCCGCCCGCTCGCGGTCGATCTGCGCCGGCCCTGGGAACGGCCGCTGCCGGCCGAGCGGTTGACCCCGGCCCGGGTCCGCCGCGGGTTTCGCTACCTCCGCGCGAAGACCCCCTGTCCGGCCAGCGCACCGAAACCCACCCACCCCGGACCGGGACGCCCACCCGGGATGAAGAACCGGCACCGCGCTCCCCGCTACGACGTCGACAAGACCACCACCCGAGACACCGCCAACAAGAAAAACACCCAGGTCAGGGGTTAAACAACAAGCTCAGTCGTGGGCCGTCTATGCGGCCAGAGCGGAATGCGGGGCGCCTGCCGGAGCGAAGCCACTCCCATCCGACCTGATCCTCCCGGCGAGGAGGCGATAGAGAGATGAGCCCGGCTCTCTACCCGCCAGGCCGATCCCCACCTGCCCGGTACGACTGCTTTCCCGCACTTCCCCGCGGCCGGACATCCTGCCGCCGGGTCCTCGCACGTCCAGGTCGTTCGTCCTCGCCGCTTCGCGGCTGCGGGCGCTCCACCTGGACCCGCTTCGGGCACCGCCGGCACCGAGTCAGTTACCGCGGGAGCCCAG
>DASQVU010000502.1:0-6981 GCA_035640615.1 Pseudonocardiaceae bacterium | reverse complement strand
GGCCGCGGTCGGCTGTCGGTGCCGTGGCCGTTGGAGGCCTATTCGTGGGGAGGTTTGACGGAAAGGCCGTTGGCCGCAGCCTCGTGGATCGTGTTGACCCCGTTAATGCTCTACAATGTCGCATTTTTTATGCTGCCACCGAGCGGAGCCAGGACGGGCCACCACCGATGGGCTCGGAGAATAATGCGACTACTTGCCCTCGCTGCGACCGCCCAGTTCGTCAACGCTGCGGTGATTATACTGATCAGCACGATCGGGTGGCAAAACGCCGCAATACGAAGCGGTAATCCAGGATGGTGGATTGGGTGGTATACGCGGTGGGACGTAGGGCCGCGCGTGGGTCTGGCATTGGCGGTCGTGGGGGCAATCATTGGTGGATTGTGGCTGGCAAGCGTGTGGACAGCGCGCCGGTACGAGAAACGGGAAATGAGTGTCACCACCGATGGTGATCATGATTGGAAGTTGAGAAAGCCGGGCTTCTGGCATGGTGCCACCGTCGTGACGAAGCAGCGCAACCTCCATACCGGTGCAGCATGCGCGGTTGCGGCGCTCAGCGTTGGGTTGCTGCCCACCCAGCATCCGATGTGGCGAGTCGTGGTCGTTTCGGCCACGACGATTGTGCTTGTCCTCGCGATCACCGCGACAGCCACCAGCGCGGTCGATCGAGACCACCAAATGGACAACCGGAGCAGCCCCTCGCGATATAACTTCCGCCCGGTGGCGCTTGCCGGTGCACTTGTCCTGCTCACAACCGCCTTGAGCTCTTACTGGATGGTCGACCGGACTGCCCAGTCATCGGTAGCGCCGACCCTGGCGAGTACCACCAGGGCAATCCTGGCCATTCAAGCCATCCTGCTCATCGGTCTCGTGATCACGGTGTGGGTGCTACGCAACTCCACAGAACCTCGGCGCGCGGCCGGGTGGCAACCGTTTCTTGGTGGGTGGTTAGCCCCGCTGGTGTCCCTGCTCGCAGTGCTGCTTGGTGGACTGCTCTTGGCGGCGACCAATCTTGGGGTCGCACGACTGTTCGGCTACCCCAGTGGAGTGCATCTTCCGGCGGAGCGGCCCACATCGGAAACGTTGTTCGTGCCGGATGAGGTGTTCGCCTTCGCAATTGGCGTGATCCTTACCCTGCCTGCCTTGCTGATCGTCGCATTTCTGCTATGGCGAGACTATTTGCGCAAACGCCACCAGTTCACTACATCTGATGATCATGTTAGAGCCTGGTACGGGGAATCGCAGCAAGCACCCGCCGAAGCCGTGGGTCAGGTCGCGAAGGCATGGGCGATCGCCTCGCTGACCGATAGGGTGGACGTGCTCGTCGCGATTGTGGGGCTTGCTTGGACTCTTGGTGTTACCGCGGTGGAGATCATCGCGCTATTGGACCTTCCTCAGGCAGTCACCTTCGGTGGCGTACTCGACGTTCTCGTGACCTTTGGCGTCGGTGTGAGCGTGCTGACTGCGATTGTCTTGGTTGGCGTGTTGCGATCAACCTATGCCAACCCCGGCCGCAGACGCGGGGTCGGCGCCCTCTGGGATGTGGCCACCTTCTGGCCCCGCGCGACCCATCCACTGGCGCCACCCTGCTATGCCGAACAGGCCGTCCCCGAGATCGTCGATCGAGTCGTACTTCTCACCGGAGAACGACCAGATCACCCCAACCAGCCAGCTGCCGAGCTGCAGCCTCAACCCACCGTGTACCCGAGCCCGGTACTGATCACTGGCTACAGCCAGGGATCAGTGATCGCACCAGCCGTTGTCGCGCAACTGCCACCGCGCACCCTGGACAGGGTCGCGTTGCTGACCCTGGCCTGCCCCTTCCGTCGGCTCTACGGTCGCGCCTTCCCGGCCTATTTCAGCCACGACTATGCAGTCGAGCTTGATGAACTGCTGATGAAGGGCAGCAGTCCCGAATCCGACGGCGAACAAGCTGCGCGCCTAGGACGATGGAAAAACGTCGTTCGACGAACGGATTATATTGGCTCCTGGATTTTCTCCCCACCTTGCGCACCCGGCGAAAATCTGCATACGGACGCCATCGACGTGGCCAGCTTAGATCCGCCATCATTGTGCCCGGGACCCGGCGGCGACCTTGCCCCTATCCACTATCACTCCGACTGGTGGCAAGATCCGTTCCCGCGCATCTATGCGGGTCGACTCATCGAGCGACTCACCAAGCACACCTGACGCAAGATGTCCCTCGACCGGATACTGCTCGCCCGCCAGTGCGGAAACAGCCCGGTCGGACGGCTGCCCGACGAGCCGGCCACCCGCGGCCGCAGCGACCGGAACACTAAGGCGCCCTCTGACATGTGCAACAAGCGTCTGCCAATTACCCGCTGGGCAGGTGGCCAGGGGTATCGGTGGGCTGGTCCGTGGGCCAGCCCAGAGCCCATGCTTGGCTGGAGGGCAGTTCTCCCGCGGCTTCGGTGAAGGCCAGCAGTGCGGTGACAAGGTCGCTGCGCAGCGGGGCCGCCATCTTGAGGAGGACGTTCTCGACGGCGGCACGCCGCTGCTTGGTCATCTTCTGGATAAGCTGCTGACCTGATGGGGTCAGTTCCAGGACCAGGTTGCGGCGATCGGCCGGGTTATCACTGCGGTGTAGCAGACCCGCTTCGACGAGTTTGTCGCATCGGCGCGTGGCATTGGAGGCATGCATGCCAAGCGACTGGGCGACGGATGCGAGATTCTGCCGGCCACGGCTGGCGATCATCACCAGAATCCGAAGCTGCGGCAGGGTCACCTGCTCTGCCACGCTGGCTACCGACTGGGCGGTGACCGCGACGAACACCCGAGCCGTGCGCAGGACAGCGTCTACCTCCTCCGGAGTGGGACGAGGCACATCGGCGTCGGGTTGGGTAGGCCCCACACATCCCGTGTGCCCTTTGTCCGCGCGTTTATTCCGCCATCTTGCCGGTTTTGTCGCACCCAACCAGGCCGGGCCCGCAGGCAAGCATCCTCCGGGGCCACCGCGTGCAGAGCAGTGCGGACAACCCTCCATCCGCCGCTACGTCACCGGCAGGTTGTCCCGACTGATCTGGCCGAGGAGTACAGCGTCAGCCGCTCTACCATCCACCGCTACGGTCAGCGAGCCCGGCCGAATTACGCACCGCAATCGGCGAAACGAGCACCTTGCATGAGACCGATTCATGGTGCGGGTAGCCGGTCCATGTGGAGTCGAAGGGTGGTGGGGTCGGGCCACAGGTATAGCTCGTCGCATAATTGGCGAGCCATCCACAGACCACTGGCGCGGCGTTGGTTGCCGGGCGGCGGTAACAAACCAGCCAACGGCTGGCTAAAGCGGCCGTTGTCGGTGATCTGGGTAATCACCGACGTGGAGGTCGTCCACAGGCACACTGCCGCTGGTGGGATGCCGTACTGCAGGGCGTTGGTGGCGACTTCGGTCACGGCGAGCACCAGGTCTTGCCGGCGGGTGGTGGGTAGCTGGGCGTGGACTGCCCGAGCGTCAACTATCCGGCGGAGCTCGGCCAGTTGGCGAGGATGGTCAAAGATTCGCGTGATCTCGGGCGGGCCCAGATCGGCAGGCGGTGGCAGCGGATACCGGGCGAGGAAGTCGTCGATCGAGAGATGATCGGGGTTGGGAATGACGTCACCGTTAAGCAAACTGGGATGAGCTTGGCGGACCGCGGTGGCAGTAGCCGAATTCTCAGGGTAAGCGCAGACCAGCGTGAGATCGCAGGCGGCCAGGGCCTGGTTGGTCAAGGCCTCGATGTGCATCCACAACGCGGCGCGGTGCGCGTTGTCGCCGCCCGGGTCAGGCGCAGCCACGATCGTGGCCGGCTGCCCACGGCTGGTATCAGTGGTCCAACTCAGGTAATGACCCAGTACTCGGCCGGGATGACGATAAAAGCTGCCCGAATCGATCGTGTGCAGCCCGGGCAGGGTCGGCAGGCGATCACGGAGCCGGGCTGCGGTGGCCGGTGGCAGCACCGCCAGCACCGGCTCCTGCCGTGCCAGTCGCTCGGCGATCAGCGGAGCGAACACAGCAGCCAGATCCGCCGATGGCGGGTGGACCAACCCGTGATGAACCAAGCCCCGGCCATCAGCGCAGGCGCACACACGCAACCCCCTCCTGCCGCGCGGGCAGCTACCGCTGCTAAGAACGCACGACCGCTCCCCCAACTACTTCCTCTACCCATTGGCACGAGATGTAAACCCGCTGGCGCCCTGAAGCGCGGCAGGCATGACCAGAGATCGCTCGCCCGCGTTTTGGAAGCCCACCAGGGGGTACGTTGCGTCATGAGCTGGCCCCGTGGGCCCGGTCGCCGGCCTGAGCCGTCCACCGGGGAGCTGGTCAGTCGACTGTCTGCGCAACTGGGGCGCTTGGCGCGCCATGAGTTACGGCTGGCGCGATTAGAGCTGAAGCGCAAGGCCCAGCAAGCGGGAAGCGGTGCTGGGCTCGTCGGTGTCGGCGGGGTGATGGCCCTGTTCGCGCTGGGTGAGCTGGTAGCCGCGGCGAGCATCGCACTGGCTTTGGTGCTGCGGGTATGGGCTGCTGTGTTGATCATCGGTGGTGCGATGCTGCTGGTGGGGGGACTGCTGATGGCGACGGGCCTCGGTCGGATCAAGCGCGCCAGCCCGCTGCTGCCGGCGCAGGCGATCGCCAGCATCAAACGTGACATCTACACCGTGAAGGGAAGCGTGAAACGATGAGCTCTTCCACCGACCCTGTCCAAGTTGGGTCGGCATCCTCAGATCCGGCCCGACCGCGCCGAAACGTTGACCGGATCCGCGGCGAGCTGGCCGCGACCGTGGCGGCGTTAGCTGCCAAGGCGGACGTGACAAGCCAAGCGCAGGCCACCGCGCGACAGCTATCAGCGCAGGTCAGCGATAAAGCCCGACAGGTCGGTGGCCAGGTAATGGGTAACGCCCCACAGCTGATCAAGGCGGCCGGGCCGGCGGCGCAGCGAGTGATGCAGGACTCGCCAGGCGCGGCAGCGGGTACGGTGCTGGCCGTGGTGGGGATGGTGATGCTGCGCCGCGGTCGCCACCGGCGGGACAAAGCCCGCAAAGCCCAGCAGCGTCGTCGGAGGTCTACCACTCACCGGAGGCGGCGGTGGGGACGGGTGCTGGCTGTGGTGGGGTGGCTGATCCGCCGCCGTAGACGCCGACGCACAAAGAAGCCGTGACACGCGGTACGGGGACGCGAATCGCGGCGCCGTGTTGGTGTGTTTGTGGGGAGGGGTAAATGGAGGGGTGGCCGCAGTGCGGCCACCCCTGCCTTGCCGGCGGTTGCGTGCGCGCTCGTGGGAGCGTGTGGCGGTGCTGCACGACTAGGAGGGTAGTCGGCTGCCCCAGCACCGCCATCGGCGTTGCGCCGGCCATGCGGGTGTCGCTCCCTAGCCAACGACACCGAATGTGATTACCGCTTGGTTAAGCGGTTGGGGGTGGGTGGATGTTGTTGGTGCTGTTAGTGGCAGGCGCCGCCGTTTGCGTCGCCGCCTGCGCCGCCGTAGCCGTTGCCGGCGTCGTTGTTTTGGGTGTGCTGCAGGATGATGTTCAGGAGGTTGACTCCAATGCCGCCGGTGCCGTCGCCGCCGTTGCCGCCGTGACCGCCTTGTCCGCCGCACACGCCGCCGGTTTTGATAATGCCGGCGGACAGGACGGTGCGAGCGGAAAGCAGCTCAACGTGCTGGCCGTCAATTTCGGTAAAGCTCAATGCCTCGGACATATTTGATCCTCCTTGGTGGGTCTTTGGAAGCTTCATCGGATGGCATGGCCGATTCAGCTAATGACTATCCTGACGAACAAAAAGTTATCTGACAACATCTATTTCCCCCTAATTGTGTGGTCTACCACGTAGCCGTGTTGTGGTGTTTTTTATCGCTTACTTAACGGTTGTGCGGTTACGCAGAATCGGGAAAGGTCGTACCTACGCGTAACGTCTGGCACGTTCAATCAGGCTGATCTCATCCGGATTGTCACTGGTCAGCATGGGCAGGGATGGGTCTAAGTGGTGGCAGGCAGGTCAGTACGCTGACGAATACCTGCGCCACGCCAATCCGCGCACAACAGCCACAGACACCCAGAAGACATAGGTAAAACACAACAATTACGAAGACCCCAAGGCGACCACGTAGTGGCCGAGCACCATGGCTGGGCACCGTCTAGTGGTCCGAGACCCCCCGCCCGCCCCGATCACGCCCACTACCTTTCCCCACCTGCTGAAAGCTGCCCGAGTCCTCACCGCGCTCAACCGTGATAACTGAGTCGAGACGCGCAGCCGCGGGTCACCGCGTTCTGGTCAACGACGATCGGCGGCGCATCTGTGCTTGCCATGACGGCATGGAGGTGGGTGGGCCGGCGATGGCTCGGATCCTAAGGACTACGGCAACACCCTTGTTGAGCTGCGCAAGCTACCGGAAGATGATCACCATGGGCTTCACGCCACGAACCGTCAGCACGCGTGCCTGGACGCGCTCGAGTTCGCACTGGAAAGCGACCCGAGCGACTCCGACAGCAACAGCCCCGGTGAGCGTCCTCGAGGATTTTCTCGCTCCTCGCAGTTCGCACGTAGCCGGCGTCTTTGGGCTTAGGTGATCCTCTCTGATCACTGTCCAACCGGTTATTCAATTCCGCGGCTTTACACTGCCTTGCGCGGCAGGACGGAAGCATGCTCTGAAGAGCTGATCGATCCGGTTTGCTGAGTGCCAGCTACCCAGACGGTATGTTCATGCCGGGATATGGGCGGGCGAATGACTATTGTCGCGGCAGAAAGCCGACTTCGCTAGCGGTGATGTACTCGATGAGCGACAGGTACGAGCCCTCATCGATCAGCGAGCTTGAACCCAACCCGAGTGACGTAGCAGGGGTAGAAGTGGCCTGTACCGGCTACGCCAACGCACCGAACAACTGCCAGCGGCCGGCGCCGCGGCCTGTGGAGTTCCGCTATGGGCTATGGGCCATTGGCCGAAAACCCCATCGCGTGGGAGTGCTGCCGCGCAAGCCCTGTGAAGGCTA
>DASQVU010000501.1:0-5787 GCA_035640615.1 Pseudonocardiaceae bacterium | reverse complement strand
CCTCGATTGCACGGTAAGCAGGGTGGTGCTCCCCCAAAAGGCGCTCCCGGCTACCGGAGTGGGCGAGCAGCCTGGTCGAGGGCCACATCCCAGGCTCAGGACATGTTGATCTCATTGAGGAGTTGTCCGATCTGTCGTCCGGTTTGCCATTTATGCTTCCCCCGGCCCGCAGCGATCACGGATCACGCACGCCGGGACTTGGTGGCATCCCTTCGGGCATGCACTTGGTTGTGCTCGGTGCGGACGCTGTGGGTGTAATCGCCAAGGGGGAGACGGTGAGGATGGGACGGTAGGACGGGGTGTCGGTTGGTTCGCCGACGGGTTGGCCGGCTACTTCGACCCAGGCATGAGCGGTGAATGGTGAGGTGCGCACTCCGGTGCACCAGGTTGGCCAGACTCCGCGCATGCGGCAGAGCAGGGTGGTGGCCAGGGAGCGGGGTAGGCAGTGCCTGCCTGCGCAGCACACGCTGGTGGCAATGATGTCGGTGCGGGCGGCCAGTGCTTGTTCGTAGGTGGCAGGAGCAGCGCCGCGGCGTAGCGCTTGGAGGATCGTGCGGATTCGACGTGGGGGAAGGCGAGCCAGTATTCGCGCGGCGGTGATGGCGACGTGTGCGGGGATGCGACGGTGCAGTGGCGGGCGCGCGGTCGTGTCGAGAATCTGGCTCATCTGCTGGCCATTCGATGGTGGGTGGTGGGTGGGGGATGGGCAGTAAGGTCGCGAAGCCAGATTTCGCAGGCCAGGGTGTTTTCCAGGGTGACGGCGGGCAGGTGACAAAGCTGTGGGGTGGCCAGAATCTGGCGTAGTGCGTCCGGGTCAGCTAGACCAAGGTTGATGAGCTGGGAGTCTTCGGCGAGGGCGGCAAGTTCAGCTCGGTGGGTACGGAGCCCGGCGAACCATTCGGCGCTGGAATTGTCCTTGGTGGTGCGGGTCAGGACGCTGTCGGGAACGAGCCCATGCATGGCCGCGACCAACAGTGGCTTGTACTCCCAGGGGTTGTGCGTTTCTTGGCCGCGCACGGCCAGGCATGCGTTGATGACCCGGTCGTCGCAGAACGGCGAACTCGCGGGTAGACCGGCCAGCGTGGTCAATTGTTCAAGCTGGCGGGCGATTCGCCCGGCCGCCTGGGCGTTGTGCAGGCGGGCGTGTTGACCGCGTGTGGGGGCCAATGGATCAGCGGCCTTGGCGTTTTCTTCCAGCAAGCTGGTCACGGCCTCAACGGCGCGCAGGCTGGCCCAGGGCGGGAGCCGCAGTTCGCCGCCCCATCCGTCGGGAGCCGAGGTCATCCCGGTAGGCGCAGTCAGCCGGTCGGCAAGCGACGCCAGCCAGCGGTGGTAGGGGCGGGCGTCAAGCAGCACCCGTGCGGTGTCCGCAACCGGCCACCGACGCAGCGCTCGCCAGCCGCGTGCATGGCACAGCGCTTGTCGGGGGTGGCGGCGTAGCAGGGTCTGCAGATAATTCGGTGCTGCCTGCAGGACGTGGTCTCCGCCGTGGCCGATCAAACGTGTCCGAGCGCCTCGGGCGACCATCTCGGTCGAGATGGCCACCTGGATAGCCCGGTCGCGGATGGCCAGGGTGGGTTCGTCCGAGGGCTCGGTAGGCCGGCTGATACCGGTGAAGCACGCGGGCAGCTGATCTGGGGAGTACACCAACCGTTCCAGTCCCGGCAGCAACCCGGCGGCCTGCTCGGCCCAAACCACGTCCTCGTTGCCGGGCGCCGCCCAGCGCAGCGTCACGGTGATCAGCTTGGCACCGGCCTGGGCGGCGAGGAAGCATAGTGAGGTCGAGTCCAGTCCACCGGAGAGGTCTGCGGCCAGCTTTTCACCGGGCTGAACTCGGGCGGTTACCGCGTCGATCAGCGCGGTCCGTACCGCTGCAGCACCCTCAGCCAGCGACAACGCTGGCTCGGGTGCAGACCACCAGCGCGTTACCCGGCTGTGGCCGGTGTCATCCAGATACAGCGCACAGTTGCCCGGCAGCCCCGTCACGCCGGACCACAGCGCCATGCTTGCCAGCGGGTGCGGCAGGTCGCCGTACGCCATCCGGGCCGCTACCTGGCGCATGTCCAGCCCGGCGCCGCACAGCCACGCCACCAGATCTGCTCGGTCGGCAGCCACCGTCATCCCGTCTACCCGGGTGAAGAAAACCCGCCGAGCCTCGGAGAGGCTTCCCTGTACCCGCATCCGGCCATTCGCCGAAGCCACCAGATGGAAGCTGCCCGCCACAGTGGCCGTCAGCTCGTCTAGCTGCTCGATGCTCTGCACCTGGCGCAGCTTGGCGGTCAGCTCATCGCCGCTCAACGCCACCTGGCCCAGCAATATGACCCGGATACGGTCAGCCGAACCGATCACGGCATGCTCGTCAGGCCAACACCCCACCAGCCACGGTCGACCTGATTGATGAGCCACTCGCCGGCACGCCAGTCGGCAGATCCGCTCAGCAACGCCAAAAGCCGGTTCGTCATCCGGTAAAACGACAAACCAGCATTCCTGGCATTTATGCACCATACGCAGGGTATTGCGGCAGTCAGACCATAAACCCGCTACTACCCTCAGCCTGGAGGGTACCCGGACCCTGGGTTACCTCACTAAAACGCCCTATCTCGCTGAGAACGGGCGGCTCGTAGTTGGCGCTTGTCTCGTCGCGTGTGACGGGGCTTGTCGTTTCTTGCTCGGCGAACTCAGACACCGCATCACCTCCGGAGTAGGGCGGATTCCACATGCCACTTCAATACAGCATGATGAGGCCTGTCAACGGGAGGCGAGCTATTCCAATCCTTCAGGTGAGCAACGGCCCGCCCGACGCCAGCACCCAGCATGCCCAGGACCCGGTTGCACTGTTTATCCACCTCGGCACTCCGCGCTGGCGGCGTGTATGCGCAACGTAATCACACCACGGGCACCTCGATATCCGTGGACAGCGAACCGTAGCCATGTTTGCTGACCGTGCCAAAACCGGAGGAACGGCGACGAAAAGCTTTCAGACTTCCGGGACAGTTGTTGGTTTCGATCCACGGCAAAGTCAGGGCGTGATTAGTCCGACCGTGCGAAGATGCTCAACGACGGCGGCCACATCAGTGGCGATGCGGTCAGCCCGTTGAGGAAAGCGCTCGCACAGTGCCCGCACCGCCGCCTCAGCCGAGCCGTCTTCCAGCAATGCTCGCAATACGGTCGCACCACTGGCGTTGAGCTCGTAGTACTTGCCGCTGCGTTCATCCAGCAGCACTAGGCCGTCGTCGGTATCGACAGTTGACACATCTGCACGTAATCGCAAGTTTATGCCGCTCCTCGATCGCAGTCACGAAATGTCGCCAACCAGCATCGTTACAGGCACCCGGCCCACCTCTGCCGCCTGAAAACCAGGAATATGACCATGGAACCAGCTTGAACCTGGGAGCCGCGAACGTTGATGCAAGCACATGCGGCGCTGGTCCGCATCCGGTCAAGCCGCGACGCACCATTAGAGCAGTGGCGCACATATTACCAGTGCTCAGCGAGGCCGTATTCAGAGATCGCGGAGATCGATCGCGGGCACCATCATGAAGCGTTGTACTGGGCCGAGCGAGAAAAGCAAGAAGAGTTGCCACTCTGATCAAGAGGGGATCAACGTCGTGGGTTCCGATGTGGCCCAGGCTATCGCCGAACAACACGGAGTGTGGGTCCGGCCGCTGGCGATGCGTCGTATCGACCTCCTCACCGGCCGCGTGGAGATCGTCCCGGTTCCGTGCGGGTCCACCCGAGAAGACCAGTGTCGGCCCTGTGCAGATAAGGCGCGACGGTTGCGGATGGCTCAATGCCGCAAGGGCTGGTACCTGGACAGCGAGCCCGCCATCCAGCGCACCAAGCCCAGCGACGAACAGCAGGAGCTGATGGTCACGCGCGCAGATCCGTTGGCGCCTACGCAGAATGCAAAGCTAACGACGACGTAGATACCGGTGAACAGATCGCAGATTCCGTGGCTGAACTGGACGCTATGCTGCGCGCTAGTGGGGTGCGCGGCCGGCTGGCTCCGCTAGATCCACCACCGAAGCCGGTAAGGTGATCAACCCGGCGTCGGCAAGATAGCCCCGATCTGCCCCGCCGACCGATCCAGCGACGCACCGTTGGTCGGGTTTTCGCCGGTCGCTACACCGGCCTTCCATATTCTTGACGCTCACGCTGGACAGCTACGGGAGCGTCGATAGCGACGGTGCGGCGGTGGATCCTGCTCGATATGACTATCGGCGTGCGGTACGGGATGCCATTCACTTCCCTGCCTTATTTGACCGATTCTGGCAAACACCCGGCGGTGTGTCGGCTGGAACGTGCAGTACTTCGGCACCATCGAGCCACAAAAACGGGGCGCTCCGCATTTCCACGCCGCCCTTCGTGGCGATTCCCCGCGCCGAGCTGCGCCAGATCATTGCGGCGACCTATCATCAGGTGTGGTGGCATCCATGTCAAGGAACCCTGGGTGGCACCGAGGAAGCCGGCCGCCACATCGGCTACCACAAATACTTAAGCAAAAGCATCGGCCAGGCAGCGGGGCTCGACGAGCACGCCCCCGATGCACAACGCGACCATGCTCATCGACTGCACGCCGAACTCCAGATCACACCGTGTTCACCCCGGGTCTCCGATGTGGTTGCTGTATGGTATCCAGCGCCAAGGGCGCTCGCCACTCCATGACACCCGGGCGGTGCAAGGGCAAAGCGCACCAACTCCAACATCTCGGCATCGCCGGACGCCGCGTGTCGGTCTCCCGGAAGTGGTCGAACAAAACGCTCATTGCCAAGATCGGCGTAACGCTATCCGTTTTCATGATCTTCGACACTCGCGCGCCACCTGCTGTTCGCCCAAGGCGTCGATCTTCAGACGATCAAGGACTTGTTGGGGCACAGCTCGATCGGCGTGATCAGCGCGATCTATGTCGACGTGCTCCGGGAAGTACAACGCGATGCGGTCGACCGGCTCAGCCACCTGTTCGGCTCGGATAACCGGATCGACACGGCGACCTAAGTGCGGTCAGGGCCGGTTCCTATGGGGACCGCCCTAGCGTTGTACCTGCTCCCCGAGTTGGACTCGAACCAACAACCCTGCGATTAACAGTCGCATGCTCTGCCAATTGAGCTATCGGGGAAGGTCTGGGCACCCACCGCTGGCGGGCTGACCGCGGCACTACCTTAGCGCACAGTATCCGATCGCCATGCCGCTGCCCCCACTACTCGCAGAATTGATCGACAACATCGGGCCGCGAGACGGGTGACCTCCGGCAGAGATGCCACAAGGTCGTCGATCATCCTGCAACGCAGGGGCGGCGGGAGTTGCTACCGCCAGGATTGCGGATTGGTGCGTTCGCCGCACTCGCCGTAACGGGCCGGTAGCATCAGCGGGCCTGCGCGACGGCGAAGATGCGGCGGAACGGGAACCAGGTCACCCCGTCGGCACCGGGCGGGTAGGCAGCACGCAGCCGCGGGGCGAGTTCCTGCCGGAACTCCTCCCACTCCTGCACCGACAGGGCCGCTCGGACCGGCCGCAGCGCAGTCCCGGTGATCCACTCGAGCACTGGGTCTGGACCCGTCAGCTGGTGCAAATAGGTGGTTTCCCACACGTCCAACTCCGCCGCGGCCGGTGCCAACACCGCGGCGTACCCGGCCGGTTCGAGCACCGGCGGCATTGCCCGCAAGTCGAGCAGGTCGCGCCAGCGTGGCTCAACGGCGAGCCGAGCAGTCTCAGCATGCGACGGAGCGCTGAAGTTCCCCGGCACCTGCAACGCCAACCATCCCCCGGGCGCCAGGTGCCGCATCCACT
>DASQVU010000500.1:0-9181 GCA_035640615.1 Pseudonocardiaceae bacterium | reverse complement strand
GTTGACCCCAGAGCAGCCGAGGAAAGAGGAGCTGAGCGCCGATGGCACCCCTGCCGCCGCTGGTCGAGCCGGCCGAGGAGCTCACGAAGGACGAGGTCGCCCGGTACAGCCGCCACCTGATCATCCCGGACGTCGGGATGGACGGTCAGAAGCGGCTGAAGAACGCGAAGGTGCTGGTGATCGGCGCGGGAGGGCTGGGTAGCCCGGCGCTGCTGTATCTGGCCGCGGCCGGCGTGGGCACGCTGGGTGTCGTCGATTTCGATGACGTCGATGAGTCGAACCTGCAGCGTCAGGTGATCCACGGCCAGTCCGACATCGGCCGGCCGAAGGGCGAGTCCGCGCGGGACACCATCCGCGAGATCAATCCATTCGTCAAGGTGAACCTGCACCAGGTCCGGCTGGATTCGTCCAACGCACTGGATATCTTCCGCGACTACGACCTCATCCTCGATGGCACCGACAACTTCGCGACGCGCTATCTGGTCAACGACGCGGCGGTATTGCTCGGCAAGCCGTACGTGTGGGGCTCGATCTTCCGCTTCGAGGGCCAAGCATCGGTGTTCTGGGCCGACGCTCCCGGCGGGCAGGGACTGCAGTACCGCGATCTCTACCCGGAGCCGCCGCCGCCCGGGATGGTGCCGTCCTGCGCCGAGGGTGGCGTGCTGGGCGTGCTGTGCGCCTCGATCGGTTCGATCATGGTGACCGAGGCGATCAAGCTGATCTGCGGGATCGGCGAGCCCCTGCTGGGCCGGCTGATGATCTACGACGCCCTGGAGATGAGCTATCGCACCATCAAGATCCGCAGGGATCCGGCCGCTGAGCCGATCACGAAGCTGATCGACTACGAAGAGTTCTGCGGTGCGGTCAGCGACGCTGCTGCCACCGCGGCGGCTGGCTCGACGATCACCGCCCTGGAGCTCAAGGAGATGATCGACTCCGGTAAGGACTTCGCGCTGATCGACGTTCGCGAGCCCAACGAGTACGAGATCGTCCGGATCCCCGGCTCCACGCTAATCCCCAAGGGCCGGATCGTTTCCGGCGAGGCGCTCGCGGAGTTGCCGCAAGACAAGCCGCTGGTACTGCACTGCAAGTCCGGGCAGCGTTCCGCCGAGGCGCTGGCTGCCCTGCACCAGGCGGGCTTCCGGGACGCCGTGCATGTCGGCGGTGGGGTGCTGGCCTGGGTCAAGCAGGTCGATCCCTCACAGCCCGTGTACTGAGGCAGCCGCTCAGCCGCTGCGGCGGCGGGTGGAGTACCGGCGGGGTGGTGGTACCGGGGCGAACCGGTGCGGCAAGGCGTCCTTACCCGCGCGGGCTACCGCTGCGCTCGGTTTCCGACCGCGGTGTTCGCGGCGGTTGGGCACCGGCGCATCGGAATGCTCCGGTAAATTCTGGATTTCAGATTGCTCGGCCATCAGTTCTCCTTGATGTCACCGTGCGTGAGCGGTGATCAGCCCGGGGAGTGGGGGCAGCTAGAGCGCCTTACCAGCGAAAACGGTGATGGCGCTGGCGCGCTTGAGAGGCGCGAGACACCCGATCAGTGGCTCATGCGAGCACGCTAGCGCGCGGATGTCCGCAGGGCATCCGCGTTTTACGCCGCGCCGGTGATCGCCTCACGCCTGATTCGCGCCGCCATGTGAACGGGAGTTCTCAGCTCTGCAACGTCTAGCAACATTACGAACACAACCGGCCCATAGCGTCACTCCCGGTACCACCAGCTGCACCCACCAGCCCAGGAGGCGCTATGAGCAGGACAGAGGTGACACTGCCGGTGACGGAGCCGGCTAAGCCAGCCCGTGGGGGGCGATGGATCGACCACTGGGAGCCAGACGATCCCGGCTTCTGGCAGACGATCGGCAAGCGGGTGGCGAACCGGAACCTATGGTTCTCGATCTTCGTCGAGCACATCGGGTTCTCGATGTGGACCGTCTGGTCGGTGCTGGTGCTGTTTATGGGCAAGGCCTACCACGTCGATCCGGCCGGCAAATTCTTTCTGGTATCCCTGCCCGCACTGATCGGATCATTGATCCGGATTCCGTATGCGATGGCGCCGGCCCGATTCGGCGGGCGCAACTGGACCATCGTCAGCGCACTACTGCTGCTCATCCCCACTGTTCTGGCCATCATGGTCATGCATCCCGGCACGCCGTACACCACGTTGCTGGCAGTCGCCGCGCTGGCCGGGTTGGGCGGAGGTAACTTCGCCTCCTCGATGACCAACATCAATGCTTTTTTCCCGGAGGGGCGCAAGGGCTGGGCGCTGGGCCTCAACGCCGGTGGCGGCAACATCGGGGTGGCCGCCGTCCAGCTGATCGGATTGCTGGTGATCGCGCTCGTCGGCGCCAATAGCCCGCGCCTGGTGCTGGCCATCTACGTCCCGCTCATCGTAATCGCCGCAGTATGCGCCGCGATGTTCATGGACAACATCTCCTCGATGCGCAACGACACCGGAGCGATGCGGGAAGCGATCCGCGAGCCGCAAACCTGGGTGATGTCATTTCTTTACATCGGCACCTTCGGTTCCTTCATCGGCTACAGTTTCGCGTTCGGTCTGGTGCTGCAAAACCAGTTCGGGCGCACCCCGCTGCAGGCTGCCTCGGTGGTCTTTCTCGGCCCGCTGATCGGCTCGCTGATCCGTCCGGTCGGTGGCTGGCTGGCCGACCGCTTCGGCGGTGCCAAGGTCACCTTCGTGAACTTCTTCGGCATGGCACTGGCCACCGCCATGGTGATCGCGGTGTCCGAGCAGAAGTCGTTGGCGCTGTTCGTGCTCGGTTTCCTGGCGTTGTTCGTGCTGTCCGGGCTGGGCAACGGATCCACCTACAAGATGATCCCGTCGATCTTCGACGTGCAGGCTCGGATGGCGATCGAGTCTGGTGAACCGAAGCAGTCGGCACTGATGCGGGCCCGCCGGCTGTCCGGCGCGGTGATCGGCATCGCCGGCTCGATCGGTGCGCTGGGCGGTGTGTTCATCAACCTCGCCTTCCGGCAGTCGTTCTTGACGGCGAAATCCGGGGTGCCCGCCTTCTGGTCCTTCATGGCGTTCTACGGGGCGTGCGTCGTAGTGACCTACGTGGTCTACCTGCGCCGGGCAACCGCCGCCGTCCCATCGGGGAAGCCGCAACTGGCTTATGCCCAGGTGTGACGAAACCGGGTGGGTGCGAAACAGCGTAGAAACACCAGGTTCACGAAACGCGCTCACGATGTCAGCAGGGTTGAACTACTGGTGAGGTGCTCGAGCGCTGGCGAGTGGCTCACCAGTGCCGCAGCCACTCCGGTCGTGCTTGCTGGGCAGGAAGGAGGCGCCACGATGCGCACGGTCGTCGTTGCGGGCCACGGCATGGTCGGTCACCGGCTGGTGGAGGCCTTGATCGGCCGGGATGTCCGGCATGAATGGCGGATCGTGGTACTCGCCGAGGAACGCAGGCCGGCCTATGACCGGGTTGCTCTCTCGTCCTACGTGGACTCCTGGGACGCCGAGGCGCTGGCCTTACCGGCCGTCACCGACGACCGGGTAGAGCTGCGGTTGGGTGAGCCCTGCGTGGCGATCGACCGCCGCCGGCGCCGGGTGCGCACCGCGTCCGGGCGCCGGGTGGCTTACGACGCGCTGGTGCTGGCCACCGGGTCGGCGCCGTTCGTGCCCCCGGTTCCTGGGCACGATCTGCCCGGGTGCTACGTCTACCGCACGCCCGAGGATCTCGACGCCATCCGCGCGGCGGCGCAGCGCGCGATGCGGACCACCGCGGCGGGCCGGCGCTCCGGCGTGGTCGTCGGTGGAGGGTTGCTCGGCCTGGAGGCCGCCTACGCGCTGCGCCAGCTGGGCCTGTCGCCGCACGTGGTGGAGATCGCTCCCCGGTTGATGCCGATGCAGGTGGACGAGGGCGGCGGGGCGCTGCTGCGCCGGTTCATCGAGGGTCTCGGGGTCCGGGTGTACTGCGGCAACGCCACCAAGACCATCGAGCCCGACCGGGGCCGGTTACTGGTTCAGCTGTCGGACGGTACCGAGCTCGATACCGATGTGGTGGTGTTCTCCGCCGGAGTGCGCCCGCGCGACCAGCTGGCCCGCGACGCGAAGTTACCGGTCGGTGAGCGCGGTGGGGTACTCGTCGACGACAGTTGCCGCACCGCCGATGAGCACATCTGGGCGATCGGGGAGTGCGCTGCGGTGGAGGGGCGCTGCTACGGTCTGGTTGCGCCCGGCTACGCGATGGCCGAGGTGGTGGCCGACCGGTTGCTTGGCGGCAATGCCACTTTCCCCGGCGCGGATACCTCCACCAAGCTCAAGCTTCTCGGCATCGACGTGGCCAGCTTCGGTGACGCGCACGCGCAGGCCGAGGGCGCGCTGGAGGTCATCCACAACGACCCGGTTGCCGGCCGTTACGCCAAGCTCGTGGTCTCCGACGACGCGCAGACCTTGCTCGGCGGGATCCTGGTCGGCGATGCCGAGCTCTACGGCACGTTGCGCGCGCTGGTCGGCGCCACGCTCCCGGCTGATCCGGGAGCGCTGATCGCCCCGACGGGCGGTGAGCTGGATGCGAGCGCGTTGCCCGCCGGTGCCCAGGTGTGCTCCTGCCACGCCGTCACCGTCGAGACGATCACCTCGGCGGTGCACCAGCAGGGATGCACCACCGTGCCCGCGCTCAAGACGTGCACGAAGGCCGGCACCGGGTGCGGCTCCTGCGTGCCGATGTTGAAGAAACTGCTCGCTGCGCAGGGCGTCGAGCAGTCCAAGGCGCTGTGTGAGCACTTCGCGCACAGCCGGGCTGAGCTATTCCAGATCGTGGCGGCGACCCGGATCCGGACGTTCACCGAGCTGGTCGCCAAGCATGGCACGGGCCGGGGTTGTGACATCTGCAAGCCCGCGGTGGCATCGATCCTGGCTTCACTGAGCGGGGTACTGAATCCCGGCAGCCACATCCTCGACGGTGAGCAGGCCGCGCTCCAAGACACCAACGATCATTTCCTAGCCAACCTGCAGCGCAACGGCACTTACTCGGTGGTGCCCAGGGTGCCCGGTGGGGAGATCACTCCAGAGAAGCTCATCGTGCTCGGCGAGGTGGCCCGCGACTTCGGGCTATACACCAAGATCACCGGTGGGCAGCGGATCGACCTGTTCGGGGCGCGCGTGGAGCAGCTGCCGGCGATCTGGCGCCGGCTGGTGGACGCCGGATTCGAGTCCGGGCACGCCTACGGCAAGGCACTGCGGACCGTCAAGTCCTGCGTGGGCAGCGAGTGGTGCCGCTACGGCGTGCAGGATTCGGTGGGTCTGGCGGTCGCGCTGGAGCTGCGGTATCGCGGGTTGCGTGCCCCGCACAAGCTGAAGTCCGCGGTGTCCGGCTGCGCGCGGGAGTGCGCGGAGGCCCGCGGCAAGGACTTCGGCGTGATCGCCACCGAGAAGGGCTGGAACCTCTACGTCTGCGGAAACGGCGGGTTCCGGCCGCGGCACGCCGACCTGCTGGTGTCCGATGTGGACACCGAGACGCTAGTGCGCACAATCGACCGGTTCCTGATGTTCTACGTGCGCACGGCTGACCGGCTGCAGCGCACGGCGCCCTGGCTGGAGGAGATGGAAGGCGGCCTGGACCATCTGCGCGACGTGATCGTGCACGACTCGCTGGGGATCTGCGCGGAGCTCGACGCCGCGATGGAGGCGCACGTGGCGGGCTACTCCGACGAGTGGCGCGGGGTCCTCGAAGACCCGGCCAAGCTGGCCCGGTTCACCTCGTTCGTCAACGCGCCGGGCGTGCCCGATCCGACCATTGAGTTCGTCCAGGAGCGGGGCCAGCCCATACCGGCTGGACGGCGCCCCGGCCAGCCGGTGGTGATCGCCGGTCCCAAGCTGGCGGTGGTCCGATGACCTCGCGGTTGGCGGCACGCTGGACTGCAGTGTGCCGCTACGACGATCTGCTCCCGGAGCGGGGAATCGCGGCGCTGGTAGACGGTGTTGCGGTGGCAGTGTTCCGCACTCATGATGGCGCCCTGCATGCGCTGTCGAATGTGGATCCGTTCAGCAACGCCTCGGTGCTGTCCCGGGGCATCGTCGGCGATCGCGGCGGGCGGGCGACGGTGGCGTCGCCGATCTACAAGCAGGTCTTCGAACTGGCCAGCGGGATATGCCTGGATGATCCCGCTGTCTCGGTGCAAACCTATCCGGTACGGCTGGTCAACGGCATCGTGGAAGTCGGCTCCCCATGACCCCTCCTGCTCCGCGTGTCGCGCCCCCGTGCTCCGCGTGTCGCGCCCCCGTGCCCCGCGTGTCGCATGCTGGTGCCCGCACTCCAGGCGAGTGGCCGTGACATGACGGCACCATCGCTCCGGGCGAGCTCAGAGCCGTTGCCGCTGGCGGGTTTCACCGTCGGGGTAACCGCTGCGCGGCGAGCCGAAGAGCTGGGTGCCTTGCTCAAGCGCCGTGGCGCCGCGGTACTCCACGCACCCGCGATCAAGATCGTGCCGCTGGCTGACGACGCCGAGCTGCAGGCCGCTACCGAGCAACTGATCAGCCAGCCACCTGATGTCGTCGTGATCACGACCGGTATCGGGTTCCGTGGCTGGCTCGAGGCCGCCGATGGCTGGGGGTTGGGCGAAGCGCTGCTCGGTGCCCTGCGTCGCGCCACCCTGCTGTCCCGCGGCCCCAAGTCCCGGGGCGCGGTGCGGGCTGCAGGCCTCACCGACGCCTGGTCACCACCGTCAGAGTCCTCGGCTGAGGTACTGGAACATCTGCTGGCCGATGATGTCGAAGGCACCAGGATCGCGGTGCAGCTGCACGGCGAGCCGCTGCCGGACTTCGTCGACGCGCTGGACTGCGCCGGCGCGCAGGTTGTGCAGGTGCCCGTCTACCGGTGGGTGCTACCGGACGATCTCGCGCCGCTGGACCGCCTGCTCGGGGCGGTGCTGGACGGCTGCGTCGAAGCGGTGAGTTTCACCAGCGCTCCTGCTGCGGTTAGCGTGCTCAGCAGGGCCGACGAGCTCGGCGTGCTCCAGCCGCTGTTGCAACGGCTACGCCGGGATGTGATGGCCGCCTGCGTCGGGCCGGTCACCGCAGGTCCACTGGTCGCTCGGG
This sequence comes from Pseudonocardiaceae bacterium, assembly GCA_035640615.1. Lineage (GTDB taxonomy): Bacteria > Actinomycetota > Actinomycetes > Mycobacteriales > Pseudonocardiaceae. The sequence goes on along the minus strand of DASQVU010000500.1, from coordinate 2,127 downwards.
AGGTGCCTACTGTGCAGCCGGAGCGGGCTCGGATCGGGGCGCTGGTGCGCACCCTGTCCGAAGCCCTGCCGGCCCGGGCACCGCGCTGGCCTGTCGCTGGCCACGTCCTCGAACTGCGTGGGCATGCCGCGGTCGTCGACGGGGAGTTGCGCACCGTGCCGCCGACCCCGATGGCTTTGCTGCGGTTGCTAGCGGCCCGTCCCGGCCGCGTAGTGCCGCGCGCCGAGATGTTGAGCGTGATGCCCGCGGCCGGTGACGATGAGCACGCCGTGGAGACCGCGGTGGCCCGATTGCGTGCTGCACTGGGTGCGCCGCGGCTGGTGCAAACCGTGGTCAAGCGTGGCTACCGGCTCGCCCTGGACCCGGGAGACTGCCGGTGAGGATGACGCTGCGCACACGCACGATCGTGGTGGCCGCGCACGGCACCCGCGATCCCGCCGGTGTCGCGGTGGCACATCAGCTGGTCGACGCGCTACGCGCCGGGCTACCCGCCATCGAGGTGCTGCTGGGTTTCGTCGATGTGCGCGGACCTGGGGTACGCGAGATAGTCGCGGCGGCGCGAGGCCCGGTCACCGTGGTTCCCACCTTCTTGAGCTCGGGGTATCACGTGCGGGTCGATGTGCCGCGTGCGGTGCTTGCTACCGACCGTAACGATGTGGTAATCAGCCCGGCGCTCGGACCGCACCCGCTTATGGTTGCCGCGATGGCCGATCGGTTGCATGAGGCCGGGTGGCGCCGAGGCGACGCGGTGGTGCTGGCCGCTGCGGGTTCCTCGGACCCGCGGGCGGTGGCCGATGTCCGGACCGCCGCGTGCCTGCTGTCTGGCCACGTCGGGCGCCGGGTGCGGGTCGGGTTCGTTGCCACCGGTGGCCCACCGGTGGCGCGGTTGGTCACGGGTCTGCGAGCGGCTGGCGAAGCCAGGGTCGCGGTAGCCTCCTGGTTGCTCGCACCAGGGTTGTTTCACCGCAGGCTCAGCACCGCTGCGGCCGATGTGGTGGCCGCTCCTCTGGGTGCCCATCCCGCAATCGTCGCCCGGCTCGTTCAGCTCGCCGGAGTCGGCGCGGAACGCCGCAGTGCCTAACCTTTCCGCAGCCCCCGACCCCGACATGGAGACATATCGGGGTCAAGCGGGGCTTACAAACCCCGATATGTCTCCATGTCGGGGTCAACAGCCCGGTGATGAGCCGGCCGCTCGGCGTGAGGTGCCCGTGCGGATATAAAAGCTCCAGGCGTCGTTGGCATAGGCGTAGAGGTAGCCGACTCGGTGCACCGGGTAGTGGCATTGCTGCCCGATCACGAACGGCCGGTACGGTTTCTGCGCGCCCTTCTGTTGACGCGCGGGCGGCGACGACGCCGATCAGGGCCCTCCACGGCGCGCCAGGGACCCGAGGCGCGCCGAAGAATGTCGCTGCCGGATTGTGGGTCACGCGCCTGAAGCGGTTTTGCAACCAGCCGATCGATGACCCGACGAGCTGGAACATTGTGGAAGGGCGGAACCGAATACCCGTGCGTCCCCCTGGACCGACCGCGATGCGACCACCAAGCCATTGCCCCTTGGCCTGGAATGAGTACTCACCCTTCTCTAGATAGAACCCCGTCGCATTCCATCTCTCATGGGTATACACCGCGCAGGTAACCGTCTCATTCTTCTTGAGCACGTGGCTGGGCCGATAGGCGTCGACTGTGATCGGCGGCCGGTCGTTCCGGGCGAACGCCGAGGAATGCATGACGTCGGCAGAGCGCTGCTTGTCGATCAGCGGAACGGCCCGCGGAGTCGGGCGCAGCTGCAGGTAAAAACGGGTGCAGCTGTCCTGGAGGACATCGTCAGGGTCGCTGGCAGCGTTGAAAGGCTCAGCAGGCCGAGGGAATGGGGAATCCCGAGCGACCCAACCGTATCCCACACGCCGAGGAAACGGATCTGAACGCGTGGGTGAGGCAGCCCTGATAAGGCTGTGTTTGGGTCGGGCGGTATACTTTGCCGTACAAGCGGTCGATTTCGGCCCACTGGTCCCGGGCAGATATTCCAGTAGTACGCGCTTTTGATGTTTTTCAACAGCCCATTATCCAGCCCGCCGCCAAGCAATCGATTGAGCAAGCCGCGATCAGTGCCGACACCTGAGTGGTAGT
>DASQVU010000499.1:0-4198 GCA_035640615.1 Pseudonocardiaceae bacterium | reverse complement strand
CTGCGGTACGTCGCGATGGCGCGTCCAGCCCCCAGGCTTTTTCGCTAGCGGGTTGTCCACAACAGAGGTGGTTATCCACAGCTGCCGGCTGCGCTGTTCGCATGGACCTGTCCCGCCCGAGATGCTCGCGCCATGCTCAGCGTGCCTGAAGAATGTCGCGGCCCACGAACCTACGCCCAGCTACGCGAAGCCCTCGGCCGGCGCAGCGTGGACCGGCTGCGCGCCGACGGCCGGCTTCGGCCGTTGTGGGGAGTGCTGGTGCCGCAGGAGTCTTTACTCGATCCCGACACCCGGGCAGCTGCGGCCTTGCTCGTGGCTGGACCCACGGCAGCCTTGACTGGTCTCACCGCCGCGTGGCTGCAGGGCTGTCCGGTCGCGGCAACGCCCGTAGTGCATGTGGCGGTGCCCTATTCCAGCTCGCTCCGAACCCGGGAAGGACTGATCGTCCACCAGGGTCGCGGGTTGCTGAGCGAAGTGATCGAGATACGGAACCTCCGCACGGTGGCACTGCAGGTCGCGATCACTGAATTACTCTGCACCGATTCGCCCAGGCGCGCATTGGCTATCGCTGACCAGGCAGCCGCCCAATTCACCGAGCGTGACCGATCAGCGTTTCGCGGGCGGATCGCTGATCGGCTAGCGGCCCGCGTTGACCGTCGCGGTACCGTCCGGGCCAGCGGCTTGCTTGCTCTTATCACGGGGAAGGCCGAGTCACCCCCGGAGAGCTGGTTGAAGCTGCTCGTCGTCGACGCTGGATTTCCCACGCCGACGGAGCAATTCGCGGTGGTCGATGTGCTCGGCTGCATCAGGTACCTCCTGGACCTGTGTTGGCCGGATTTGCGCATCGCGGTGGAGTACGACGGTTATGAGGCTCACGAGTACCGCCTCGAGCAGGACGCTCAGCGCGACCTCGACTTGGAGCGGCGCGGGTGGATCACCATCCGGGCTAGTGCAGCTGATCTCCGCGGTCCCGGTGAACTAATCTCCCGACTCGACGACGCCTTTCGCGTTAGGGGCGCTGGCCATTACCGGGCCGCCCCTGGTGAGCAGCGTCCATGCCGACGGAGCGCGTGAGCGCGCCGGGCACCAGCCCGCGACACACCGGGCACCAGCCCGCGACACACTGGGAAAGGGGGAAGCGTCAGGGGCCGATGCCGGAACAGGGGCGCGCCCGCAGCTCGGCTACGTAGTCCGCTGGTGCGCCGGCCGCCTCGGCGGCGTCCGCAATCACCCCGAGGTAGCGCGCCGAGGGTAGCCCGCCCTCGTAGGCGTCCAGCACATAAAGCCAGGCCAACACTGAGCCGTCCAGGGTGTGCACCCGCAACCGCAGCTTCTTGTGCAGCCCGAAATCCCCGCCCTCCCAGCGGTCGAGCAGTTTTTCGTCCTCCGGGGTGACGTCATAGATCACGACGAACACCTGGGACGTGGGATCTTCGACGACGGTGGCCAGAGCGCCCTCCCAGAGGAGATCTTCGCCACCGAAGGTCAGCCGCCACCCGACCAGCCAGCCGGTCATCGCCATCGGTGAATGTGGCGCGCGCTGCGCCATCTGTGCGGGATCCATGTTGGACCCATAAGCGGCGTAGAGCGGCACGCGCGATAGCGTAGCCGTCGTACGAAATCTACCGACGTTCCCGCCACCGCCGCCGGCCACGCGCTGTTCAACAGCGCGTACAGAGCGTGATTGTTGGCACGCAACCTGACGCGTGCCCGCGCGTCTCTATGTACAGAGGGCTGGCGTGAGGAGGTTGCGATGCGGATCGTTTTCTGCGGGCTGATCGCTGCTGCGGCTCTGTTAGGTTTCGTCCCTGCGGCTATGGCCGACGCGCCGGTCAGCACTGCCAGCGCTGACAGTCAAGCTGCGCCGCAGACCGAAGTGAGCATGCTGGCCGTGTCGCTCACCGTGGGCGGCGCGGTTGCGACCGCCGGATCCGGCGTGGCACTGATGTTGAACCGGCGCCGGGCGATCAGTCGTCAACCCAGTTGAGTGTCCGGGCAACCGCTTTACGCCACTGGGCGTAGAGCGCATCTCGCCGCTGTGAATCCATCTCGGGCTCCCACCCCCTGTCAGCAGCCCAATTAGTCCGGACTTCGTGCTCCCCAGACCACAAACCGACTGCCAGGCCGGCCGCATAAGCGGCGCCCAACGCAGTCGTCTCGCTGACTACCGGACGGACCACCGGGACCCCGAGGATATCCGCCTGAAACTGCATCAGCAGCTCATTGCGCACCATGCCACCGTCCACCTTGAGCACGGTCAGCTCTGCTCCGGAGTCGGCGTTCATCGCGTCAAGCACCTCGCGGGTCTGGAAGGCGGTCGCTTCCAGCACTGCCCGCGCCAGGTGTCCACGGTTGATGTAGCGCGTCAGCCCAACGATGGCGCCTCGTGCGTCAGAGCGCCAATGCGGGGCAAACAGCCCAGAGAAGGCTGGGACGAAATACGCGCCGCCGTTGTCCGCCACCGTTGCTGCCAGCTGCTCGATCTCCGAAGCTGAGGAGATCAGACCTAGGTTGTCGCGCAGCCATTGCACCAGCGCTCCCGTAACCGCGATGGAGCCCTCCAGCGCGTAGACCGGATCCTGTGAACCCAGCTGGTAGCAGACCGTGGTGAGTAGCCCGTGGCGGCTGGGCACCGGCTCGGTGCCGGTGTTGAGCAACATGAAGTTGCCGGTGCCGTAGGTGTTCTTGGCGTCTCCTACGGATAGGCAGGCCTGCCCGAACGTCGCGGCCTGCTGGTCTCCGAGGATGCCGGCGATTGGCACCCCGGCCAGCACGTCCGGGTGCCGCACCGTGCCGTACTTCTGAGACGACGAGCGGATGTGCGCCAGCATCGATACCGGGACGCCCAGCTCCGCGGCGATGGCGTCATCCCAGCTCAGCGTCCGCAGGTCCATCAGCAGGGTGCGGGAGGCGTTGGTGACGTCGGTCACGTGCAGCCCACCGGTCATGTTCCACAGCAGCCAGGTATCGACGGTCCCGCAGTACAAGTCACCGGCCTGCGCCCGCCGTCGAGCACCATCCACGTGATCCAAGATCCACCGGATCTTGGGTCCAGAAAAGTACGTGGACAACGGCAACCCGGTACGAGTTTGGTACCGGCTCGCGCCTGCGGCACCGCCCAGCTCGACACACATCCGATCGGTGCGGGTGTCCTGCCAGACAATCGCGTTGTACACCGGTTCGCCGCTGCGCCGGTCCCACACCAGAGCGGTCTCCCGCTGATTGGTGATACCCACCGCCGCGATGTCGTTGGCTGCCAGACCGGCACTGGCCAGTGCCTCGACGATGACCCGCTGGGTGTTCGTCCAGATTTCGAGAGGGTCATGCTCCACCCAGCCGGCGGCCGGGTAGTGCTGCCGGTGTTCCCGCTGCCCGACGCTGACCACCCGAGCGGAGTGATTAAAGATCATGCAACGAGTGGAGGTGGTGCCCTGATCAATTGCTGCGACGTACTGGCTCATCGATCCTGGACGCTAGCGCGGTTCCGGATCAGCACAATCGGGAAGTTCGTCCAGCATGGGACTCCAACAGCTCGACCGGGCGCCTGAACGGGGGCTGCGCAGCTGGCGGCCCGTCACGCTGATCGCGACGGCCTTCGCGATCGCCATGCTCGGCACCACGCTGCCGACCCCGTTGTACCCGCTGTACCAGAAGGCCTTCGGCTTCGGCGAGCTGATCACCACGGTGGTCTTCGCCGCATACGCGGTGGGCGTCATCGCCGCCCTGCTGCTGTTTGGGCACTGGTCGGACCAGCTGGGGAGGCGACCGATGCTGTTGGCCGGATTGGTGCTGTCCGGTCTTTCCGCTCTGGTGTTCGTGCTCGCTGGGACACTGGGATGGTTATTCGTCGGCCGGGTGCTATCCGGTCTGTCAGCCGGGATCTTCACCGGCACCGCGACCGCCACAATCGTGGATCTGGCACCCGACGAGGGCAAGTCGCGGGCGAGCCTGATCGCGGCCGCAGTCAACATGGGCGGTCTGGGCGCCGGGCCACTGCTGGCCGGCGTCCTGGCGCAGTACGCGCCACTGCCGCTGGCCCTGTGCTTCATCGTTGATCTGGTGCTCGTCGTGCTGGCCATCCTCGCGGTGTGCGCTGTTGCCGATCCCGTGCAGCGAGCTGGCGCGACACATCTGCGACCCCAAAAGATCACTGTGCCGGCCGAGATCCGCGGCGTGTTCACCCGGGCGACGATCGCCG
>DASQVU010000498.1:0-3938 GCA_035640615.1 Pseudonocardiaceae bacterium | reverse complement strand
AGGTGGGGCGCGCGTCGACCAGGGTGGCGCTCAGCTCATCCAGCTCGGCGCAGCAGGTGAACGTCGCTCCCAGGGCGAGGCTGCCGTAGTGCTCGAAAACTCGTGCCGTCGCGTGCGCAAGCGGCAGGTAGGACACGGCCGAAAAGCCCGCGCGGTAGCCAGGAATCGCCTGCTGCATGGCGCGGGCGCTGGCGATGGCGCCGGCATGGGTGATTTGCACACCCTTGGGCGGTCCCGTCGTGCCCGACGTGTAGATCAGCGTCACGACGTCGTCCGGCTGCACCTCGGCCCACGTGGAGGTCAAATCGAAGTCGGGATCCCCGGCGTCGTCGACCTCAGCCAGCGACAACATGTCCTCGCCGCCATCGACCGACACGATGTGCGTCAACTTCGGGCATGCTCGACGGGCTCGCAGTAGCTTGCCGGCGAATGCTTGTTCGGTGATCACGACGGCGCAGTTGGCGTCGCGCAGCACATATTCCACCTGTTCCTGGGCAAAGGTGTGGTAGATCCCAAAACTGGTTGCCCCCAGGTGCATGGCGGCCACGTCCACCCAGTGAAACTCCGGCCGGTTGGTCAGCAGGAGGGCAACCGTGTCGCCGCGCCGGACCCCTAGGGCGGCCAACCCAGCGGCCGTGCGCCGCACTCGCTGCGCGTACTGCTCCCAGGTCACCACGACCGCGTCGCCCCGAGTGCGCAGCGCCACCCGCTGTGGGCAGGTCGCCGCAGTGATCTGGAATGCCTCGCACAGCGTTGCTGCAGACACCGCAGGGGCCGTAACCGGGCGCACGATCGTGTTCATGGTCATCGCGGGCCTCCAGGCCGTCGATAGCTATCCACGCTCATACAGAGCGCTTCTGGGCGGGTGGTGATACGCCTGACGGCCACCGGCGTGCGGCCGTGCCCTTGCGAATGAGGGGATGCGCGGAACGAAAAGCAGATCGCTTCGCGTGTTGCGGCCTAACCGGCCGGCTTCGATGCCAAAAGTTTTTCCCCCGACGGTAGGAGGGCAGAGTATTGTAGGTCACATGTCGAGCAGCCCGCCGGGGCGCCGGCTAGACCTCGTGCACCGGGTAGGAGCGGCGGTGCTCGGTGGAGGGTTGTGCGTATTCGGCGTGCTCGGTGTCGCCGATCGGTTGGAATTTCTCGCAGTCCGGGGGAAAGTGGTCCTCGGACTTGCCACGAATGGCCTACTAGCAACGATCTCACTCGTTGTCGGCGGCATTCTCGTCGGCGCTGCGCTGCGCGGTGGTCGCAGTTCCTCGACGATCACGGTGGTCCTCGGGGCGCTGTTCTTGCTCTCTGGCCTGGTCAACCTCGCCGTACTCGACACCGCGTGGAACCTGCTGGCCTTCCGCCTGTCAAATGTGATTTTCAGTTTCATTGCAGGCATGCTGCTGCTGTTCCTCGGCGCCTATGGCCGCTTCAGCGGCGGCCTGGCCGTGGATAACCCCTACTACCAGCAGCGGCATCGCAATGATCCACCACCGCGCCCTGAGCCCGCCGCGCACGAGGACAGCGACATCGACGACGCCACGCTGGCCGCCGCTGAGCTAGCAGTCGCTGAGGGTCATGCCACGGCGGAGCAGGAGTGGCTGGTGTTCGAGGACGCCCGGCGCCGGGCCCACCAGGCGCACGTCCACGCCTGGGAGTCTTACCAGCGTGTCCGTGCCCGCGAGGAGAATTCGCCCGTACCTGCCCACTGGCAGGGTGCGTCCTACCCGCCCTGGTCCAGCACTAGTCGACGGAAGTTGCGTCGCGTCCACTGACAACAAGTGGCAGTGCGAGCAGTCCCAGCGCGGCAACCTCGGTAACCACGCTGACGAGCGCCTGCGGGGCGGGTTGTAGACCGTGCTCGACGAACCCGAAGATCCCGACTGTCCGGGACGCGGCGAAGCCACCTAGCGCGCCGACGGCCAGCGCCGCGGCAGCTAACCGGGGAACCGCTGCCGCGGTGACCAGCAGCAGGACGGCCACCGCGAGAGCACCGCTGGCTTGGAGCAGAAACGCCGGTCCGATCCCCGGGATGGTGCGGTAGCCATGCAGGTAGAGCTGGGCGTGGATGAGGCCGCTGGCCGCCAGGCAACCGGCCGCACCGGCGCGGGTCAGCGGCGATCGGGTCGGGTTCATGCGGGCTTCCGGTCGCTGAATTTGAGGTCGCGGATGGCCAGGGCGTTCTGGCCTGGTTGGTAACTGACGTCGCGGATACCCAGCGCGGCACCCAGTTGCCCGGCGGGCAGGGTCACCGGGACCGGACCGGGCCCGACTCCGGGGTGAGGTAGGGGGTAAGCCGTGGTGGTAGCGCTGTAGAAGGTGACATTGCCCTCGGTCTTGGTGAACAGCTGGTGGACGTGACCGTTGAGGCAGGTCACCGAGGAGAACCGGCGTAGGTAACTCAGCGCCTGTATGGCGTCATCGGTGCCCCAGCCCCACGCCGGGTACATCGCGAACAGGGGAATGTGGCTGAACACCACAACGGGCGTGTCACTGGACAGGCCGGCGACGTCCTGGCGGACGAAGTCGAGCTGGTCGGTTCCGAGACGGCCGAGCTTTTCCAAAGCCAGGGTGTTGACCAGGGCAATGACATGCACGCCCTTGATGTCAAAGCTGTACCAGCCGTCACCGCGGGTGCCAGCCCCGAACATGGCTCGGTATTTCTGCCCGTGGTCGTCGACCGAGTCGTGCTCGCCGGGCACGGTGAAGACCGCGCCGGTGCGCAGGCCCTGCAGCATCTGGGCGACCTGGTCGAATTGGGCTGGAGTGGACAGGTGGGTCAGATCACCGGTGTGCATCACGAAGTCCGGGCGGAAAGCCAAGCTGTTGACCTGGTTGATCGCGCGGGAGAACGAACCGGTCACGTCCATGTTCGCGGACCCGTGGAAGCCCAGGTGGCTATCACTGATCTGCACGAACCGCAACGCGTGCGGGTCCTGGGCAAGCGGCGCCGCGGCGAATGTGCCGCCGATATGGCTGATCACCTCACCGCCGCTGACGGTGAGTACCACCGCCGCACCGAACCACGCGGTATGCCGCAGCAGCTGGCGGCGGCTCATCGCGGTCGAGCTATCGGGTGTGCTCACGGGGTCACCAGCACCGTGGCAGTCATGAACGGGTGAATGGTGCACAGGTAGTCGAAGCGGCCCGGTGCGGTAAAGGTGTAGCGATAGGACTGGCCGGTGCTCAGCGCCGGGGAGTGAAACGGCCCGGACGTCCCCCCGGATTGCGCGGTCACGGTGTGCGGATCCTCGTCGCGGTTGGTCCAGGTGACGGTGCTGCCGGCCTTGACCGTGATCGTCGCCGGGGAGAACGCGAAATCCTGGATCGCGACGACGGTGGTGGCAACCGGCGCATCCGGAGCCGAGGCCGTCCCCGACCCTGCCGCCGGCGCCATCGGCATGCCGGGCATTACCGGAGCGGGCGCGGGCTGCTCCGCGCCACTGGCCGGGCCGCCGCAACCGGCCACAATCGCCACGCCGGCCGCAGCCACCGCTATCACGAGCTTCACGCTCAATGGGCGCATGATGATCGACTCCCTCTCCGCAGGGGACCCGGCTGATGCGGGTCTCACCAGCAGATAGGGACCTCGGTTACACCGAGCCAGGTGGGGCGAAGACCTGTACCTCGCCGCGCGCTTCCCGGGTCTCTAACTGCGGCAACGGCGGTGGCGGCGTGGGCAGCTGATGTTTGACCAGTTCACCGTTCAGGGCGAACGAGGTGTTGTGGCACGGGCAGTTCAGCCGCCGGGCCGGCGCGTCCAGCGCCAGCCGGCAGCCCAGATGGGTGCAGATGCCCGATACGGCGTGCAACGCACCGCCGGTACGAGTCACGAACCCGACCACCGTGCCGAGGTCGAAACCGCGCACTCCGCCTTCGGTCAGCTCCGCGCTGGTGCTCACGGTGCGCCACTGACCGGTGGTCGGGATTAACGTCTGCTCCCC
>DASQVU010000497.1:0-2531 GCA_035640615.1 Pseudonocardiaceae bacterium | reverse complement strand
TCGACCCTAACTGCGCCGCGGCATCGCCCCCCACAGCGACACACTCAGATCTGCCGCGAACTTGGCACCACGGAGGTTCTCACCAAGCAGGAATGTGACCAGCGTCGAGTTCACGACCCGGGGCGACGGGCCGACTAGGCCAACACCGCCATGACATCGTCGGGGACGTCGAAGTTGGCGTAGACGTTCTGGACGTCGTCGCAGTCTTCCAAGGCGTCGATGAGTTTGAAGACCTTGCGGGCGTTGTCGGCATCCAGGGGCGTGCTCGCCGATGGCAGGAAGCTCACGTCGGCGGAGTCGTAGTCGATACCGGCCTGCCGCAGGGCGGTGCGTACCGCGATCAGATCGGTTGCCTCGGACACGACCTCGAAGGACTCGCCCAGGTCGTTGACCTCCTCGGCGCCGGCGTCGAGCACCGCGGCCAGCACGTCGTCTTCGGAAACCCCTTGCTGCTGGGGCACGATGACCACGCCCTTGCGGCTGAACAGGAACGACACCGATCCCGGGTCGGCCATCGTGCCGCCGTTGCGGGTCATCGCAGTGCGGACCTCGGAGGCCGCCCGGTTGCGGTTGTCAGTCAGGCATTCGATGAGTAGGGCCACCCCGCCAGGTCCATACCCCTCATACATGATCGTCTGGTAATCGGCACCGCCGGCATCGGCACCGGAGCCACGCTTGACCGCCCGCTCGATGTTGTCCGTGGGCACCGACGTCTTGCGGGCCTTCTGGATCGCGTCGTACAGCGTCGGGTTGCCATCCGGGTCACCACCCCCGGTGCGGGCGGCCACCTCAATGTTTTTGATCAATTTGGCGAAGAGCTTGCCGCGCTTGGCGTCGACCACGGCTTTCTTGTGTTTGGTGGTCGCCCACTTGGAATGGCCGCTCATAATGCTCATGCTCCTCTTGATCGCCTACCGGCCTCACCTGCATGCCCCCACCCGGGATTGCCGGACCATCTCGCAGAAGAGCTGGTGCACCCGCCGGTCACCGGTCAGCTCCGGATGGAACGCAGTGGCCAGCACGCACCCCTGCCGAATCGCCACGATCCTACCGGCCGCGCTGCCGGCGGTGGGCACGTCTGGCACTCTGGCCAGCACCTCTACGCTGGCGCCGGCCTGCTCCACCCAGGGAGCACGGATGAACACCGCTCGAATGGGACCCCCGGATACGCCGACGAAGTCGAGATCGGCCTCGAACGAGTCGACCTGCCGGCCGAAGGCATTGCGGCGCACCACCACGTCCAGCGCTGCGAGTTGCCGCTGGTCGGCACTGCCATCGAGAATCTCCCGGCTCAACAGGATCATCCCGGCGCACGCGCCATACGCCGGCATGCCCTCAGCCAGCCGGGCTCGCAACGGGTCCAGCAGATCGAAGGCGATCAGCAGCCGGCTCATGGTCGTAGACTCGCCCCCGGGCACGATGAGTGCGTCGACCCTGGCGAGCTCGGCCGGGCGCCGCACCAGGATGCCGCGCAGACCGCACTCGGCGAGCGCGCGCTGGTGCTCCCGCACGTCTCCTTGCAGTGCGAGCACACCCACGACTGGACCGTTGTCCGCCACGATGTCCAGGGTAGGCGGCACGGGTGTGGCAACGCGGTTGGCGAGGCATCCAGGCGGGTACACCCCCGCGGTGAGAGACCGCACCGAGCTCCCCATTCCTGACTACGATCACCTGCCCCAGGGCAGCCTTGCGCACCGCATCCGGTCGTTACCGGCGCCCGAGCTCCGACGGCTACTGGACCACGAGCAGGAGCACGGCAACCGATTGGCCGTGGTGCAGTTGCTCACCCGGCGCCTGCACGCGGTGGAATCCGGCCAGGCCACGCCGTCGCCCGGTGATCCACAAGCTGAGCAGCCCGAGCACGCCCCGCCGCCGCAGGGCACCTCGGCGGGCAATCCGGCGGCGTCGCCGGCGAACAATCAGCCGCTGCGCCACGGGGTGGCAGCACAGACCCCGAACCGGGATGTTCGCGCGCGGTAACACGCGAACGGATTATGTTCAGTTCGAACTGAGCTCAGGCCGGGCAAATGTGCCCGGTCACGCGGCAATCAGTCACCGTACGCCGCAGCAGCACATTTCAGGGTAGGTGCGCGTCATCGCGCTTTATATCGCTGGGCGCTAGGAGGGGATGCGCAGCCGCCTTAAGCAGCGGTCCTCAGGCCGCACGGCCGCGGTAGGTAACAAGCTCCCACAAGGATCGTAATCGGGGTGGTCGCCGCCAACTCCGCATTGGGTATCGTGCCACCATCGGAACATGCAGACGGGGCACTGCAGGAACAGCAAACGCGCCTGGCTCGCCAATAAATACTGCCAGTGCAGATCGCAGGTCTTCCCGGCAGCACAGCTCGCGCAGCCACCGTTGCCGCAGCTGGTGCACGCTACCCAGGCGCGGCGACCGAGATGGGCATCGGCGTCAAGCATCGAACACCCCCTCGGCGAAGAGTAAGTCGTAAAGGGCATGCTGGTCGGCATCGGGTCCCCAGAACAACAGCGCATGGGCCTCAGTCTCCGCAGCGAGTACGGCGACGAAG
>DASQVU010000496.1:0-5770 GCA_035640615.1 Pseudonocardiaceae bacterium | reverse complement strand
TCGCGTTAGGAGTGGCCTGGATCCTGGACGGCCTCGAAATCACGGTTGCCAGTGCTATCGGGGACGTACTGAACAAGCCGGAGACGTTGAACCTGTCGTCCACCGAAGTGGGGCTTATCGCCACGGTGTACCTGATCGGCGAGGTCGTCGGGGCGCTGGTATTCGGCCGGATGTCAGATAAGTTGGGCCGCCGTAATCTCTTTATGATCACACTGGGTGTCTACCTGGTCGGTAGCGGCCTCACCGCGCTGACCTTGGGCAGTGGTACCGGCTGGATTGTGTTCTTGTACGTCACGCGATTCATCTCCGGCACGGGCATCGGCGGCGAATACGCCGCAATCAATTCGGCGATCGACGAGCTGATCCCGGCTCGCTACCGCGGGCGGGTCGACATTGCGGTCAACGGAACGTACTGGGCGGGCGCGGTCCTCGGCACGCTCGGCACATTCGTGCTGCTCAACGTGCTGACCCCGAGCGTCGGGTGGCGGATCGGTTTTCTTATCGGCCCGGTGCTCGGTCTGGTCATCCTGGTGGTGCGCCGCCACCTACCGGAAAGCCCCCGGTGGCAGATCATGAACGGCCGTGAGGAGGCCGCCGAGAAGTCCATTTCCTACATCGAGCAGGAAGTGGCACAATCCGGAAAGAAGCTGCCCAAAGTCGACGAAAGCAAAGCGATCGACCTGCGGCCGGCTGACCAGATCGGTTATCTCGCGCTGACCAGAGTGCTGTTTCGCGAGTACCCGAGCCGGGCGGTACTGGGTGCATCGTTGATGATCAGCCAATCGTTCCTCTACAACGCCATCTTCTTTACCGCCACCCTGGTACTGGGGAAGTTCTATGGCGTGCCATCGACCTCGACCCCGCTGTTTCTCATCGCTTTCGCGGTAGGCAATTTGGTCGGGCCGCTGACGATCGGGCACTTCTTCGACACGATCGGCCGCAAGAGAATGATCGCCGGCACCTACATCGGTTCCGGAATCATGTTGGCCATCAGCGCGGTGGCGTTCAATGCCGGGTTGCTCAACGCGACGACCCAGACGATCTCGTGGTGTGTCATCTTCTTTTTCGCCTCTGCCGGTGCCAGCGCCGCGTACCTAACGGTCAGCGAGATCTTCCCGCTCGAGGTGCGGGCAAAAGCGATCGCGGTGTTCTTTGCCATCGCGCAATGCTTCGGTGCGCTGGGGCCGGTCGTCTACGGCACGCTCATCGGGGACGGCACGCAACCGGTCAAGCTGTTCCTCGGATACCTGCTCGGCGCCGCGGTGATGATCGCCGGCGGGTTGGTCGCGGTCTTCTACGGGGTGGCGGCCGAAGGGCGTTCGCTGGAGGACATCGCCGCACCGTTGGCGGCGGCCAGCCGGGCCCGCGCGGGATCCGCCCAAGCCCAGGGCGCGACATCGCCGCTACCGAGCTGACGCTTCGACCTGACGGGGGGACCGATCAGATCAGCCACCACACCAGCATCAACGTCACGACGATGGACACGAGAACCAGGATCAGCACTCCGGACAGCATTCGAGCCGGGTTCGACTCGCCGCGTTGGACACCGAGACCAGTCAAGGTGTCGTAGCTACTCCGTGGCTTGGGAAAGCCGCGGGGGTAATCGCTGTCCTTGCGGCCCGACCCGGGGGTGAGGTGCGCCGTCATGAGGCCGACGCTACGACCCGTGTGGTTACCACTTCCCCCGAGCTAGGTTAGCCGACGGTAAAAAATCTCGGCGGGTTAACACTTCCGGCTGACCATCACCCTCCGGGGGAGGTCCTTACCATGCGGTGGTGCCCGGAATGTGGCCACTCACCGGCCGCGCCGAAGAGCTGCGGGTGATAGGCGGGCTGACCCTTCGGCCCGGCCAGCACGCGGGGCCAGCGGGCGTGGTGCTGGCCGGCACGGCCGGTGTCGGTAAGACCCGGCTAGCGCGGGAGGCGCTGGCGGTGGCCCGCCAGCGTGGTGCGCTGACCCGGTGGTCCGTCGCGACTGCCTCGGCGCGCGCACTGCCGTTGGGTGCCTTCGCGGCGACGCTGGGCGTAGTCGGCCCGGACCCGGCCCGATTGGTGCGCCAGGCGTCAGACGCACTGCTGGCCGGTGCCGGCAAGTCCGGTGTCGTTATCGGGGTCGACGATGCGCACTTGCTCGATGAGCTGTCCGCCACGCTGGTCCACCAGCTGGTGCTGCGCCGGGCGGCCAACGTGGTGCTCACCTTGCGCACTGGCGAGACGGCGCCGGATGCGGTGACCGCGCTATGGAAGGACGGGCACCTGTCGCGGCTGGAACTGCAGCCGCTCTCGCCGGATGAGACCACCGCCTTGCTGGAGGCCGCGCTGGGCGGCGCGATTGACTCCGTCGCCGCACGGCAGCTGTGGTCGATCACCCGGGGCAACGTGCTGTACCTGCGGCAGCTGGTCGACGGCGAGTTGGAAGCCGGCCGCCTACATCAGGCGCAGGGAGTGTGGGTGTGGTCGGGTACACCGAAGCTGTCGCCGGGCCTGGTAGACCTGCTCTCCGCCCGGATCGGCCAGTTACCCGACACGGTGAGAGCTGTCGTCGAGGTGCTGGCCTTCGGCGAGCCATTGGGCGTGCCACTACTGGTGAGCCTGACGGACGCGGCGGCAGTGGAGCAGGCCGAGGCCCGGGGTTTGGTGGAGGTATACCCGGACCGGCGGCGGCTGCAGGCCCGGCTGGCTCACCCGCTTTACGGCGAGCTGCAACGGGGGCAGATCGGCACCCTGCACGCTCGGCGGGTGTGCGGGCGGCTCGCCAGCGCGCTGGCGGCCACCGGGGGCCGGCGGGCCGGTGACACCCTCCGCCGCGCGCTGTTGACGATGCAGTCCGACCTGCCACCGGATCCCATGCTGCTCACCGCCGCGGCTAACCGCGCGACCGAATTGGGAGACCTCGCGCTGGCCGAAAAGCTCGCCCGGGCTGCGATCGCAGCCGGCGGCGGGTTCGAGTCGCGGCTGCTGCTGGGTAACGCGCTGCACTGGTCTGGCCCGGCCCGTGCGGATGAGGCCGAAACCGAGCTGGCCGCGGCGGCCGCGCTGGCCCGCACCGACGCCGAACGAGTGCAAGCCGCGATCCCCCGGTCGGCCAACCTGATCTTTGGACTGGCCCGTCCCACTGAGGCCAGGGCCCTGCTCAACGCCGTGCTGAACACCGTTTTTGACGACATCGCTGCGCTTGAGTTGTCGGCGATGCGCGCGGTGTTCGACGCCTTCAGTGGCCGCACGATCCAAGCCGCCGAAGACGCCGCCGCGGTGCTCGCCCATCCGGGCTGCCCCCCACCAGCGGCGCAGTTGGCGACGTGGGGTCTGGCCGCGGCCCGCGGAGCACAAGGCAACCTTGACGGGCTTGCTGAACGAGTGCACTGGATTGACACCCGCGCTGAAACGTTCGAGATCGGGCTGCACCAGGCGGTCATCATCGGGTCATCCTGGATTCATGGGTTGGTGCTGGCCGGCCTGCTGGATGTCGCCGAAGAGGCTGCGCGGAGCTACCACGACCGCTTGGAGGGCACCACCGGATTCGGGTATGGGGTCACCAGCGCCATAAGCGGGGCGGTGGCCCAGGCTCGTGGCAAGGTGCGCAGCGCAGTGCGGTGGTTCAATCAGGTTCTGGTCGCCTGCACGCCGCCGTTCATGCTGGCCCTGGACCTACCTGGTGCATTGGGGATGGCCGGCGACGCGACCTCTGCCCTCGATACCTGGCGGGAGATGGGTCCCGTTATGCAGCGGCCGGGATTTGAACATGTGCAGCCAGAGCTCCAGCTCGGTGCAGCGTGGGTGGCCGCCGCCGAAGGCAGTGTCAGCGAGGCTTTGGCGCTAGCCCGCCAGGCCGCGGAGCTGGCCGCGTCCCAGGATCAGCCGGCCGCGGAGGTACTCGCGTTGCACACCGCGGTGTGTTTCGGGGACCGCACGGTGGCCGGACGGCTCGCCGAGCTGGCCACCCAGGTCGATGGACCCCGCGCGCCCGCCGCCGCGGCGCACGCCGCGGCGCTGGCCGCTGATGACGGTGCCGCGCTGCACGCCGCGTCAGTGCAACTCGAACAGATGGGGGCTCTGCTGCTGGCCGCCGACGCCGCCGCGCAGGCCGCCGCCGCGCACACCCGCCACGGCCAGCGCGGCTCCGCCCAAGCCGCCAGCAGCCGCGCGCATCGGCTGGCGGAGGCCTGCGAAGGCGCCCGCACCCCCGCGCTCGCCGTGCTGGCCGCTCCACTGCCCCTCACCGCACGCGAGCGCGAGATCGTCACCCTAGCTGCCAGCGGGCTGTCCAACCGGCAAATCGCCGACCGGCTGGTCGTATCCGTCCGCACCGTCGAGGGCCACCTCTACCGGGCCTGCGCCAAACTCGGCGTCTCCGACCGCGGCGAACTCGCCCCGCTCCTGCACGGCAACTGAGCCTCCCTGCGTACCCCCGACAACCGATCCGAGTACCCGACTACTCAAGTCACCGCCCGCGACCGCGCACACCCTGGTAAGCGCCGTACCCAGCGACGGTGTCGGCAGGCCGACAGCATCCATGTCCAGTACGCGACAGCAGACCACATGACAGCCAGCTTTGATGAACCAAAGGCACTGCGCAATTTCAGAAGCCTGCCCGCAACATTTCAAAAAGTGATTCCGGCTTGACGGGGACGACAGGAGCCCAGCCATGTGGACTGGCCGTGCACACGATACATCCATCGACATATTGATGGTCCTGGCGCGCCACCAGCGACTGGCTAGGGACAAAATGTGCACCGCACGCCCGTGCAACCGCTGCCTCTCAGCCCACCAGCAGCGGGTCGCACAATTTATCTCCCGCCGCGACCCCGTCGACTTTGCGCTGCCGGCATTTCCCGGCAAGTCACCGAACAAGTCAAAAGTGATCGGCCCTGAGCCCCGACATGGCGGAACAGCTCTCGTTGGACTTTTTACGCAAACTCTGCGAGCAGATCCAAGATATCTATGCCCCTGGGGCTCGTATCATCATCTGTTCCGACGGCCACGTGTTCAGCGATCTCGTACACATCGCCGACACGGATATCACTTCTTATCAGACCAAGTTGACAGCGATGATCGCTAGTGCCGAACAAGGACCATTGTACCTCTTCGGTCTTGATCGCCAGTACCCTGGATACACGTATGACATGATGCGCGTTTCGCTGATGGCGCATTATGGTGAAGATATTGATGACCTCAGGCGGCAAGTGCGCGTCCGCCCAGAGTTACTCAGCCTCTACCGCGGTTTGACGAGGTTCCTCCTCGAGGACGCTGCCGGGCCCGACTACAAGCGCAGTCGCGCCGCCCTGCAGCGAGAATGCCGCCAGCGTGCCTATGGGGTCATGCATCGAAGTAGAGCCTGGGGAAGCCTGATAGCGGAACGCTTCCCAGAAGCAGTACGGCTGTCCATCCATCCGCAGCCCTGCGGGTCGCCCAAGCTCGGAATCAACCTTCTTGACCACTCCGATAACTGGATCACGCCATGGCATGGCACGGCCGTTGACATCGGAGGCCGGTTCGTGCTTATGAAACGTTACCAGGCGGAAACGTTGGGTGCGGATCTCGTCTACCGGCACGGTCGGCCTTCCCATTATGTTGCGCGCCAGCCGGTTCTTTCTACGAACCGCGCAGCATGCCTCGTTGCCTAAGACGAGGTGAACCGCCGGCGACGAAAAGAGATTTCGACTGCTCCTGATGGTCCCTTACGCTCCCGACCCGGGTCGGTGGGTGAGCAGGCCTGGCAGCGCTGCTGGCCGGTGCGAGACCGGCGGGAGTGATCGTCGGAATGGACGATG
>DASQVU010000495.1:0-5937 GCA_035640615.1 Pseudonocardiaceae bacterium | reverse complement strand
CTGAGCCTCGGGTGGGGTCTTACCCTGTTCGTCGCGATATGGCTGGTCGCGCCGTTGGGTGAGGAGCTGCTGTACCGCGGGGTGTTGTGGCGGGCGATGGAGTACTGGCGGTGGAACCGCTGGGTGATCGCCGGTTTGACCACCGTCCTGTTTGCGCTGGCTCATCCGCTGTTCTCGTGGTCGCACATCGAGCTACTGCGCAGCCCGCTACTGGTGGTTATCACCCTGCCGATCACACTGGCCCGGCTGCTCACCGGCAACCTGCTCGCCAGCATCGCCGCTCACCAGGCGAACAACCTCCTTCCTGCAGTCGGGCTGCTGCTGATCACGCAAGGCCTCGCCCCAACTAGCTAACCCTCACCCCCGCGTGTCGCGCCCTCGTGCCCCGCGTCTCGCGTTCTCGTGCCCCGCGTGTCGCGTTCTCGTGCCCGGTGTGTCGCGTCCTCGCGTACGCGCAGCAGGCCATGACGGGCGGGTGATACGGGCAGTGGGGATGGTCTGGCACAATAGGTCGCTGTTGTTGCGGCGGGTCCTCTCATCACGCCGTGACCACTGACCTCGAGAGCATCGTCGGTCTGTGTCCCCACCATGGACCGTGCGCGCTCACCGCGAACATCTGAATGTGGGACAGGAGTAGCTCGACCCGTGGCTGTCAAGATCAAGCTTATGCGGCTCGGCAGGATTCGCCAGCCGTACTACCGAATCGTCGTCGCTGACGCCCGCACTCGCCGCAACGGCAAGGCGATTGAGACGATCGGTAAGTACCATCCCAAGGAGCAACCCAGCCTCATCGAGGTCGACTCAGAGCGGGTGCAGTACTGGCTCGGGGTTGGGGCTCAACCGACTGAGCCGGTCCAGCATATCCTGCAGGTCACCGGGGATTGGCAGCGGTTCAAAGGCCTTCCGGGGGCTGAAGGCACGCTGCGGCGCGCGGAGCCCAAGCCGGATAAGGCCGAGCTGTTCAACCGTGCGCTGGCGCAAGCCGGCGAAGTCCCGACCACCGAGGCGACCACGCCGCGGAAGAAGACCTCTCGGCCGGCCGAGACCAGCAGTTCGGCTGCGGGCAAGGCCGCGGATGCGGCTGTGTCAGCGGACTCACCGCAAGCTGCAGCCGGAACCGATGATCGGGAGGGCAGTGCGACAGCCGCGGACGGCCAAGTGTGAGCATGCTCGCGGACGCGCTCGAGCACCTCGTGCGGGGCATTGTCGACAATCCGGACGAGGTACGCGTGCAGCTGATCACCACCCGGCGGGGCCGCACGCTCGAGGTGCACGTGCATCCGGATGATCTCGGCAAGGTGATCGGCCGCGGGGGGCGCACCGCCACGGCATTGCGCACCGTGATGGGTGGCATCGGCGGGCGCGGGGTCCGCGTCGACGTCGTCGACACCGACCGCTGAGCGCGGTGGTCGCGACGTCGGCAGGGCGCCAACATGCAGACCAGGGTGGTAGCCGCGCCGCCGCAGACACCCGGCGGATGGTCGGCAGGGTCGGCCGGCCACATGGGCTGCGTGGTGAGGTCACGGTGCAGGTGCACACCGACTTTCCCGAACAGCGCTTCGCGGTCGGTGCACAGCTGCACGGTGATACCGGAAGCCCACTCACGGTCGAGGCCGTGCGCTCCCACCGGGGGGTGTTGCTGGTCCGATTCGCCGGGATCACCGATCGGGAAGCGGCGGCCGAACTACGCGGCCGCACGCTCAGTGTCGACGCCGCTGCGCTGCCCGACTTGACCGATCCCGACGAGTTCTATGATCACCAGCTAGAAGGCTTGGCAGCGGTGGGACTGGACGGCGCGGTGCTGGGCAAGGTGCGTGAGGTCGTGCACGCACCAGCCAGTGACCTGCTGGTAGTTGACACCGTGCGCGGCGAAGTGCTGGTGCCCTTCGTGCAGGCGATCGTGCCCGAAGTGGACCTGGCCGCTGGCCGGGTGGTGGTCGATCCACCAGCCGGCTTGCTCGACTGACTTAGGCATGTTCTCGCTGTGCTCATTCAGGTAGTGACGATCTTCCCCGAGTACCTGGCCCCGGCCAGAGAGGCGCTGCTCGGTCGGGCCATCGCGCGCGGTTTGATCACCTTCACGGTGCATGATCTGCGGGACTGGACGCACGATGTGCACCGGTCGGTCGACGATGCGCCCTACGGCGGCGGTCCTGGCATGGTGATGCGCCCCGACGTCTGGGGCGAGGCCCTGGACGACGTGCTCGCCGGAGAACCGCCACCCCGGTTGGTGGTGCCCAGCCCGGCCGGGCGGCCATTCACCCAGCGCCTGGCCATCGAACTCGCTGCGCAGCCGCGGCTGGTCTTCGCCTGCGGTCGTTATGAGGGCATCGATCAGCGAGTGATCGACGACGCCGCCGACCGCGTGGTGGTGGACGAGATCTCCATCGGTGACTACGTGCTCGTCGGGGGTGAGGTCGCGGTGCTGGTGATGATCGAGGCGATCGCCCGGCTGCTGCCCGGGGTGCTAGGCAATCCCGCCTCCGCGATGCAGGATTCGTTCTCCGACGGCCTGCTGGAAGCTCCGTGCTATACCCGACCCGAGATCTGGCGTGGCCGGGCGGTCCCTGCCGTGCTGCGCTCGGGTAACCACGCCGCAATCGCCCGGTGGCGCCGGGACCGTGCGGTGGAGCGCACCGCGACTCGACGTCCCGATCTGCTAGCGGCACTGCCACCAGACGCGTTGGATAGCGCCGACCGAGCTTTGCTTGAGGGACTCACGATTCCGCCGAGCTGATACCTCCCGGTTTCCGCGCGCGCGGCCGCGTCTGGCACACTGAACCGGTTACCGCAGCGGAGATACGGAGCGGGCTGCCCCCAGGGCGGAACTCCGCACCGTCGACCAAGCCGCTGCCCGCGCCCCTCAGGCGCTCCAGACCGTGCACAGCACCCGAAGACGAGGATGGACTTGGCGATGAACACCCTGGACGCCCTGGACGCGAAGTCGCTGCGGACCGATATCCCCGACTTCCGGCCCGGTGACACGGTCAAGGTACACGTCCGCGTGATCGAGGGTTCGCGCCAGCGGATCCAGATTTTCCAAGGCGCGGTTATCCGCCGGCAGGGCGGCGGCGTTCGGGAGACGTTCACCGTGCGCAAGGTGTCCTTCGGCGTCGGTGTCGAGCGCACCTTCCCGGTACACACGCCGAACATCGCCAAGATAGAAATCGTCACTCGGGGTGATGTCCGGCGGGCAAAGTTGTACTACCTTCGTGATCTCCGTGGTAAGGCCGCGAAGATTAAGGAGAAGCGTGAGACGCCATCTGCGTCCTAACCGGTTGGCACCGGTCTCCTGCCGATAGCCTGAGGACGTGGCCCACCTGGCGCGCTCGACCGAACCCGCTCGCGGTGACGATTCCGGCGATTCCCGCGGCCCCCGCGTGCACCGGCACCGGCTCTCCAGGCGCAAGAAAGGTTCGTTCTGGCGTGAGCTGCCGATCCTGGTACTCACCGCGCTAGTGCTCACCTTTCTCATCCAGACCTTCCTGGCGCGGGTGTATGTGATCCCTTCGGCGTCCATGGAACCGACCTTGCACGGCTGCCCCGGTTGCACGGACGATCGCGTGCTGGTCGACAAGCTGACCTACCGTTTCCGCGATCCGAGGCCAGGCGACGTGGTGGTATTCCGCGGCACCGACTCATGGGGCAGCGAGTTCATCAGCCAGCGATCGGACAATGTACTAGTGCGCGGCCTTCAGCAAGCCGGCTCAGTGATCGGATTGGCACCGCCGGATGAACGAGATTTCGTCAAGCGGGTGATCGCGGTCGGCGGTCAGACAGTGCAGTGCTGCGATAAGCAGAACCGCGTCACGGTCAACGGGGTGGCGCTGAACGAGCCGTACGCGGTGTTCGCCGGCCACGAACCGCAAGAGGAGTTCGGTCCGGTCACGGTGCCGCAAGGAAACCTGTGGATGATGGGCGACAACCGCAATAACAGCGCGGACTCTCGGCGGCATATCGCGGATCAGCGTTCGGGCACGGTACCGGTGAGCAATGTCATCGGCAAAGCCCGGGTGATCGTGCTGCCGCTGTCTCGATGGCAGAGCATCGCCGATCCTGATCCACAGCCGGCCAAGCTGCTGGGCGCGCCGCCGATGCTGACGCCGTCAACGCCACCCGCGCCGCCGGTGGGCCCGGTGGACCTTCCGCTGGTCGCCGGCCTGCTGCTGAGCTGGCCGGTGCTGCGTGGCGGGCGAACTCTGCGGGAACGGGTGAGTGGCCGCCGGCGTGGCTGATGAGGAGCGCCAGTCGTGACGCGCAGCATCCCCGAGGTCCTGCTACGACCGCCGAGGGCGGTGGTGCGCAGGGACGGCGGCAGCTGGACCCTGCAGTCGGTCCTTCATCGCAAGGGCCTAGGCCCGGTCGCCGGGGTGGATGAGGCTGGTCGGGGAGCCTGCGCGGGTCCGCTGGTAGTCGCGGCATGTGTGCTGCGGCCGGCCGACGCGCAGGCGCTGGCTGGGCTCACCGACTCCAAGCTGCTCACCGCAGCGCGCCGGCAGCACTACTACGACCTGATCGTCGCCAGAGCGGTATCCCGCAGTGTCGTGGTCATCCCACCTGCTGATGTCGACGAACTGGGAGTGCACGCGGCGAACTTAGAGGGCATGCGACGTGCGGTTGCCGGTCTTGCCGTTCACCCCGGTTACGTGCTCACCGACGGCTTCCGAGTGCCCGGGCTGACCGCGCCCACCATGGCGGTGATCGGCGGTGACCGTGCTGCTGCCTGCGTGTCAGCCGCGTCCGTGCTGGCCAAAGTGACCCGTGACCGCATCATGGCCGATCTGCACGCGGTGATGCCGTGGTACGGCTTCGGCGAACACAAGGGTTACTGCACACCGGAGCACAATGCGTCGCTGCTGGCTCATGGCCCCTGTGCCGAACACCGGTTCAGCTACGTCAACGTGGTGATGGCGGCGCGTGCGCATGGCCTGGCCATGCCGTCGCGCAGGCGCGCGAGCCTGCTGCCGCCGGGTTGTGGTCCAGAATGGGTAGTGCCGACCATGCGAGGGCATGAGCGGGAGGAGCCAGCACCCGATGAAACGGACGAGTAACCCCCAGATGAGTTCCCGATGAGCACTGAGGATCTCGAGAAGTACGAGACCGAGATGGAGCTGTCGCTCTACAAGGAGTACCGCGACGTCGTCGGCCAGTTCGCCTATGTCGTGGAAACCGAGCGGCGCTTCTACCTGGCCAATGCGGTGGACGTGCAGGCCCGCAACGCCGAGGGTGAGGTGTATTTCGAGGTGCGCATGTCTGACGCCTGGGTGTGGGACATGTACCGGCCGGCCCGGTTCGTCAAGAACGTTCGGGTGCTCACGTTCAAAGACGTCAACATCGAAGAGGTGGATAAACCCGACTTGAGGCTACCCGAGGGTTCTCCGTTCGGCGGCTGACGGTCCTGGGGCCCAGGGCCCCTCACATGACTGCGGCAGGGCAGGTCAGCGGCCCTGTCCTGCTCAGCGGATTACCGTTGACGACGAGCAGATCGGCGTCGTCACCCGCAGCGTGGCGATCCGACCACGGATCTGCGGCGACGCCGTGTGGCGGCCATCGCATGGCAAAACCTGAGCGACGCGGCCTGATCTGTTGACGGCGCGACTACGGCGCATGCGCGCTACCACACCACCCCGACAGTCCTCTGCGGCTGCGTGCGCTACGCCAGGTAGTTGTCCACACCTGATCCTGTTGTCCACAGATCGGTGGGTGCCCGATCGACCGCGGCCGTCCGACGCGGCAACCTCGTGACCGCCAGATCATCAAGCGACGGGGAGGTCGACATGGAGGCGGCGCGGCCTGTGGAGGTGCATAGCGACGAGCTGGGCCGGCGAGGGGAAGACGTGGCAGCGGAGTACCTGTCCGGTATCGGACTCGTGGTGCTCTCGCGCAACTGGCGGTGCCGCGGCGGTGAGATCGATCTCGTTTAAACCGACGGCGAAC
>DASQVU010000494.1:0-9595 GCA_035640615.1 Pseudonocardiaceae bacterium | reverse complement strand
GTTGACCGCCGACTTGTTCGGTACTCCGTCGGTGAGCAACGGTAACTCGGGTCTGGGCAAGCAAAGCGCCGCAGCCAACGACGTCGCGGCCGCCGGCCGGGCGTCGGCGTTGCCGGCAAGCGGTGTCGAGCGGGTTGCCCTGCCGATCATGGTAGCAGTCCTGATGCTGGCCAGCGTGGCCGCTGCTCTGCTGCGTAGCTGGGTTCTCGGGCGACGTTAGGCGCCGGCACCGAAAGTTACTGCGGCGAATTTCCAGACCGCCCCGCGATTGCACTCGCGGGGCGGTCTGTTGCTATCCTGCTGCGCGTCGCTGCGCCGATGTAGCGTGTGCGATAGCGGCTAGATCGCCGGCTGTGCTAGTGGCGGAGCCGGCTCCTCCTGCCACGGAAAGTCCGTGGCCGACCAGTCCATAGGAGGTCAGTGTTTGTCATGCGTCGCTACGAGATGATGGTCATTCTCGATCCGCAACTCGATGAGCGCACGGTAGCGCCATCGCTGGACCAGTTCCTCAGCGTCGTCAAGACGCAGGGCGGCAGGATCGACAAGGTGGATATCTGGGGCAAGCGCCGGCTGTCCTACGAGATCAACAAGCACACCGAGGGTATCTACGCGGTGCTCGACATGTCGTGCAGTCCCGCAGCGGTAGCTGAGCTTGATCGGCAGCTTTCGCTCAGTGAGTCGGTGCTGCGCACCAAGGTGTTGCGACGGGATACGAGGAAGGGTTGACGTGGCGGGCGAGACCGTTATCACGGTGATCGGAAATCTGACCGCTGACCCGGAGTTGCGGTTCACCCCCTCGGGTGCGGCGGTGGCGAACTTCACGGTGGCCTCCACGCCGCGCACCTTCGATCGTCAAACCGGCGAGTGGAAGGACGGCGAGGCGCTGTTTTTGCGGTGCAACATCTGGCGGCAGGCTGCGGAGAATACCGCTGAGTCGCTCACCCGCGGCATGCGAGTCATCGTCAGCGGGCGGTTGCGTCAGCGCTCATTCGAGACGCGGGAGGGCGAGAAGCGCACCGTGATGGAGATGGAGGTCGACGAGGTCGGTCCTTCCTTGCGCTACGCCACCGCAAAGGTCAATCGGGTGACCCGGCAGGGCAGCGGGTCCGGCGGGTATGGCTCCTCTGGAGGCGCTGCCGATGACCCGTGGAGTTCGGCACCTCAGGCCGGCCCGGCCGGATCCAGAAACGGAGCCGGTGGCTACGACGACGAGCCACCTTTTTAGATCATTTCGTAGCGACTGCTAGGAGAGCAGCACAATTATGCCCAAGCCGCCAGTACGCAAACCCAAGAAGAAGATCTGCGTCTTCTGCAAGGACAAGGGCGCATACATCGACTACAAGGACACCGGACTGCTGCGCAAGTACATCTCCGATCGCGGCAAGATCCGGGCTCGCCGGGTCACTGGTAACTGCAGCCAGCATCAGCGGGACGTCGCGATCGCGGTGAAAAATGCCCGCGAGGTCGCGCTGCTGCCGTACACCTCGACCGCACGCTGAGCACGAGGAGATCAGGTGAAGATCATTCTCACGGCTGACGTTCCCCAACTCGGCGGGCCTGGGGATCTCGTGCAGGTCAAGGACGGCTATGCCCGCAACTACCTATTGCCCCGGCGGTTGGCCATCGTGGCCACCAAGGGCGCGGAAAAGCAGGTGGCGACGATCCGCCGGGCGCAGCAGGCCCGGCAGATCCGGGATCTCGATCACGCTCGGGAAGTCGCCGGCTCGTTGTCGGGTCTGGGCACCGTCTCGGTGACAGCGAAAGCCGCCAGATCCGGCGGCAAGCTGTTCGGCTCGATCACCGTGGCCGACGTGGTGGATGCGGTCCGTGCCGCGGGTGGGCCATTGCTGGATAAGCGGGCCGTCGACCTTGGTGGGCATATCAAGTCGACGGGGACCTACCAGGCCACCGTCCGTCTGCACCCGGAAGTCTCAGTCACCGTCCCCTTCAACGTCGTCCCCGCTAACTAACCCCGCTCCCGCCGAAAAGCCGCAGTCTGGATGCAGACTGCGGCTTTTCGCGTCTCAGAAACCGTGGTATGCGTCCTGACCGCGGTCGGTGACCTGGCGACACGCGCGAAACGGACACGCCGCGTGGCCCGCGAAAAACTTTGTCCACAAGCCGGTGCAGCCCTCTGACCAGTTGCATTCGCGCGATTCCAGCAAATTCTCCCCAGGCTGTCCCCAACGAGCTAACCCAGCATCGGAAGGTGTGGACATCCACTCCGGAGGGCGTCCCCAGGCTGTCCCCAGGCGACGTTGCTGAACGCCTTAACACCGCCCTAACCTCCCCGGCGCGCCCTGCGGGAGCGAGTTGCGCGCCGGCCCGACACTGTCGGTGCCATCAGGTAGAACAAGTGTTCGATGAAGCGGGTCGGGGGTAAGGGGAGGCAGGGTGGCGCTCGTTGACGACCGTGGCGTCCGGATGGACAGCGGCGGCCCGGTGTTCGATCGGCAGCCGCCGCAGGACATCACGGCTGAGCAGTCCGTGCTCGGCGGGATGCTGCTGTCCAAGGACGCCATCGCCAGCGTTGTCGAGGTGTTGCGCACGGGTGACTTTTACCGGCCCGCTCATCAGGCTGTCTTCGACTGCATTCTCGATCTGTACGGGCGGGGTGAGCCGGCTGACGCCGTCACCGTCTCCGCCGAACTGGAACGTCGCGGTGAGCTTCTCCGCGTCGGTGGGGCGCCCTACCTGCACACCTTGATTTCGACCGTGCCGACAGCGGCCAACGCCGGCTACTACGCCGAGATTGTGGCCGGCAAGGCGGTGTTGCGCCGGCTGGTGGAAGCCGGTACTCGGATCGTGCAGCTGGGCTACCACGGGGCCGACGGCGCCGATGTGGACGACGTGGTGGACCGCGCGCAGGCCGCCGTCTATGAGGTCACCGAGCGGCGGATGAGCGAGGACTACGTCGCGCTGGAGGAGCTGCTCCAGCCCACCATGGACGAGATCGACGCGATCGCGTCCCGAGGCGGGGCATCCTCGGGTGTCCCGACCGGTTTCGCCGACCTCGACGCTGTGACCAATGGCCTGCACCCCGGCCAGATGGTGATCATTGCGGCGCGACCCGGTATCGGCAAGGCACTCGCGCTGGACACTCCGCTACCGACGCCGACCGGCTGGACGACGATGGCTGACGTCGCGGTTGGTGACCAGTTGATCGGCGCGGACGGGCTTCCCACGGAGGTAGTGGCCGTGACCGAGGTGATGCATGGACGACCCTGCTACGAGGTCGAGTTCTCCGACGGCACCGTCATCGTGGCGGACGGAAGTCATCAATGGCGCACGCAGACTCGTGCTTCGCGCAGGTGTGCCGAGGTGCGCACCACCGAGGAGATCGCGGCGACGCTCCGATGCGCCACCGCGGACCAGAAAGCCAATCACTCGGTGGTCAACTGCCGGCCACTTGAATTACCCGAGCAGGAATTGCTCATACCGCCCTACTCGTTCGGTGTATGGCTCGCTAGTGGCTCCAGCCGTGCAGCGTATTACACAGCCGCTGACCCCGAAATCACCGTTTATATCGAGGCAGAAGGATTACAGGTCACACCGCGCGGCGGCATGCGGTACTTGTTGCAGCTGCCCTCCTGCGGTCCCGCTCGGTGTCAGTGCCGCCCGAACCGCCACGGGAGTGTCCAGGCGCGGCTGGGTACGCTCGGTCTCCTCGAAAACAAGCATATTCCGCAGGCCTACTTGCGGAGTTCGATCGTGCAGCGGCAGGCTCTTCTCGCCGGGTTACTCGATGCCGACGGCACGGCCGCACCCACCGGTCTAGTGCAGTTTTGCGTCAGCTCGGCCCGGCTTGCCCGCGATGTTCGCGAGCTCGTTGTAGGTCTGGGTTACCGGTGCGGAATCTCCACCAGGCGGGTACCCGGGCGTACCGATCCGGCAGCTATCGAATACACAGTCACATTCAGCGCTGACGATGATGTATTCCGGTTGGAACGCAAGCGGCTGGCTCATAAAGAACATCGACGATATTTCGCGGAGCGATCCAATATGCGGTATATCGTCGACGTTCGTAAGGTTCCTTCGGTGCCGGTCCGGTGTGTGCAAGTGGACAACGCCGACCATCTCTATTTGGCCGGGGAATCGATGATTCCGACGCATAACTCCACCCTGGGCTTGGATTTGGCGCGGTCTTGCTCGGTCACGCACGGTATGACAAGTGTGATCTTCTCGCTGGAGATGAGTCGCACCGAGATTGTCATGAGGCTATTGTCGGCCGAGGCAAAGATCCGCTTGTCGGATATGCGATCCGGTCGGATGAGCGACGACGACTGGACCCGGCTGGCGCGGCGGATGGGTGAGATCAGCGAGGCTCCGCTGTTCATCGACGACTCGCCGAACATGACCATGATGGAGATTCGGGCGAAGGCGCGACGGCTCAAGCAGCGTCACGATTTGCGCCTGATCGTCGTGGACTACATGCAGCTGATGACCTCCGGTAAGAAGGTCGAGTCACGCCAGCAGGAAGTCAGCGAGTTCTCCCGGCACCTCAAGTTGCTGGCCAAGGAACTCGAAGTTCCGGTGGTCACCATCTCCCAGCTCAACCGCGGTCCAGAACAGCGCACCGACAAGAAGCCGATGCTGGCGGACCTGCGTGAGTCCGGCAGCTTGGAACAGGATGCGGACATGGTGATGCTGATACACCGGCCGGACGCGTGGGAGCGCGATGATCCGCGGGCCGGTGAGGCGGATCTGATCCTGGCCAAGCATCGCAACGGGCCGACCACCACCATCACCGTTGCCCACCAGCTGCACTACAGCCGCTTCTACGACATGGCCCGGGATTGACCAGTTGCCGGCTCAGCCGGGCTCGCCGCGGCGTTTCCGATGGATCACCCACGCCAAGTCCACCACCGCGATCGCGGCGAGCACGGCCAGCGCCACGCCGAGCGCCGTGAACCCGATTATGATCACTAACGCCGCGGCGATCGCGCAGAACACCAGCCCGAAGCCGGCCAGCACAGCGCGCAGGGTCAGCGCGCTGTAGGCCGGGGCGGCGCCACCGATTCCGGCTGTCGGGTCGTGGTAATCGGGCAGCCCCCGTTCGTAGTCTTCTCGGGTACGCCTCGGCCGCCGGTGATCCTGCTGTGACATACCCATCCTCCGGATCGGGGACGTTCGCGCGGTAGTTGCTGGGGTACCTCACGGCGGTTGGTGCGAAACTCGACGTAGTCCCCAGTGCTCGTGACGGCCATGATCCGTCCAGCACGGCGAGCACTCGGACGGGTGAAGAACGAAACGATCCCGGCGGTTGGTTCGAAACTCAGTGCATGCGGACCACGCCTGCCCGGGACGGTCAGCAGGCACTGGCACGCCGCCTGCCGCTGCCGCGGGCGCGCCGAAACCGACACCGGATTCGCGGGCCGTTTCGCATCCAGATACCCTCCACCGCGATGAATGCACGAGCACAGGTCATCCATCTCGGCGAACTGTCGGCTCGGCTGCGCCATGCGGCTCGGCACCTGTTCGAGACCGTACTGGCCCCGCTGGGCCTGTTCTGGCTGATGCTGACCTTGACCAATCTGACCGGCGGGCTGATCGCCGCCTTGAGCTGGGCGGTCGGCGTGCTGCTGGGTCGGTTGCTGACCCGCACGCCGATCCCCGCCGTGCTGTGGCTCACCACCGGGCTCCTCGTGATCCGCACCGCCATCGGATACGCCACCGGCAGCGTGTTCTTGTACTTCCTGCAGCCCACGTTGCAGAACTTCGTGATCGCGTTCGTGCTGCTGGCCACCGTCGGCCTGCGCCGGCCGCTGCTCGCCCGGCTGGCCGACGACTTCTGCGCCTTCCCGGTCGCTTTGACCAGCAACCTTCGGGTGCAGCGGTTCTTCCGGCGGGTGTCGCTGCTCTGGGCGATCGTGTTCCTCACCAACGGGGCGGCGACGCTGTGGGTGCTAGCCCGCGCCACGCTCGGCAACTTCCTGATGGTCACCACCGCGGGATCGTTCTCCCTCGTGGCGCTCGCCGCGGGGGTGTCACTCCTGTGGTTCCGCCGCGAGCTGCGCGGCGAGGGCATCCGACTGCACTTCGGCACCGCCGTCGTCTGAGGCCTCCCTCTGAAACCGCAGTCTGGATCCAGGCTGCGGTTTTTGGGGCCCCTGAAGCAGCAGTCTGCATCCAGACTGCGGCTCAGCCGAAGCGTTGGGATAGGTGATGGAACAGCTGCGGGGCGGCGCCGCGGACGCGTGAGGCCACGGTGAGCCAGCGCGGGACGAAGACCTCCGTGTCGCCGCGCGCGAGCGCCTCGATGACCGCTGTGGCCACCTCAGCAGCGTCCAGCTGGCGCGGGAACTGCCGGTCGTAGGGCAGCCCGCGGTGATCGAAGAAGGGCGTGCGCACCGCACCGGGCAACACCGTGGTGACGCTGATTCCCTGGCCGGCCACCTCCAGGCGAACGCTGTCTGCGAAGGCCCGCACCCCGGCCTTCGTGGCCGCATACACCGACTCACCGCCGACGCCCACCGCCGCGATGGACGACAGGTACACCAGCTGACCGCGCCCACGCGCCCGCATCCCGGGCAGCGCAGCCCGGGTGAGCCGCATCGGCGCGGTCAGGTTCAGCGCCACCAGCGTGTCGATGTCCGGCTCTGCCATCGCGGCCAGATCGCCCGCCCAACCGAGACCAGCCGAGTTCACCAGCAGGTCAACATTCTCAGCGGCCGATGCCGCCCGGATTAGCCCCTCGGGGGTGCACAGGTCCGCCACGACCACGTGAGCACCGGTGCGGCGCGCCACGGCGTCCAGCCGGTCCCGGTTGCGGCCGAGTACCACCAGCCGGTAGCCCGCCGCGGCGAGACCGTCAGCGATGGCGGCACCGATGCCCGATGACCCGCCAGTGACCAGGGCGCTCCGGACAGTGATCATCCCCAGGCGGTCGGCGCACCGCGTTGCGGTGCCCGCTCCAGCTCGCGGCGCAACTGGGTTCCGCGGTGCGCCAGCAGCGCGACACTGCCGATGATCACCAGTACCGCGATCAGCTCACCCGCGAGCACCACCGGGGAGCTGCTTACTTCCTCCCCCAGCCAGCTCACCCCGATCGCGACCCCGACCAGCGGGTCCACGATCGTGATGATGGCCAGTGCCGGAGCGATGAGGGTGCCGTGCTGGAAGGTGTTCTGGCTGAGCAAGAAACCCATCGGACCCACCGCGCACACCACGTACAGCACCGGGTGGGTGAACACCTCCGCCGGACCACCGGAGCGGAACTGGCTGGTGACCACCTTCATCAGCCCGGCGGTCAGCCCGTAGAGCACGCCGGTGGCCGCTGCCAGCGCGGCGACCTGCACCGGCCCGTCGTACCGGCTGGCCGCGACGAGACACACCAGCACGGTAATACCCAGCGCGAGGGCCAGCGGCAGTAGCGCCCAGCCATCCTGCTCGAGCTGGGTGGAACCACCGGTCGGCCGGGCCAGTACCAGGAAGGCGGACAACCCGGCGACGGCTCCCAGCGAGCCGAGCACGATCAGACCGTCCACCCGGCGATGGGCCAGCACCGCGGAGAACACCGCACCGAAGAGCACTCCGGTCACCAGCAACGGCTGCACCAGCACCAGCGGGCCGAAGGCGAGCGCGACGAGCTGCAGGCTCAATCCGACGATGACGGTGCCGATCCCGAGTACCCACACCGGGCGGCGAACCAGCTCGAGCAGCAGCCGCGGGTCGAGGGTGCCCGTCGTCGGTACCTGCTTGGTGGCGCGCTGCTGGACCGCGCTGGCCAGCCCAAAGCTGGCCGCTCCGGCCACCGCGGCCGGCACGGCGATGAAGAACGTCGTCGACGTCGCCTGCGACACAACTCACTCCTGCGCTGTTGTGGACGCCCCACGAGCGCCCCGTGGATCCGCCGCCAAGTCCTGGAAGGCCCGACGCAGCGCGTCAGCGAACTGGTCCGCGCTGCGGACCAGCCCGGTGTCTGCGGTCACCCCGACCCCGATCATGTCTCCCCACGTCAGAAAACCGACAGCCAACCCGACGCCGTCGGCAAGCGGCAGCACCGGAAAAACCGACCCAACCCGAACTCCCCACCCATACTGCGCCTTTCGAGGCCCGGGCAAAACCGACGTGATGAGAGTGAAGAACCGGCGCCCGTACATCGCTCGCACCAGCCGCGCGTGCAGCGGCGGGGGAAGCCGGCCGAGGGCACGAACCACCGCCTCGGCGGCCACCGGCTGGTTGGCCCGTTCTTGCCGGGCCAGCTCCGCTGCCACCGACAGCATCCGCCAGGCCGCCGGCATCGGTCCGACCGGCAGGTCCAGCGCGACCGCCGCAGTGTGATTGCCCTGATAGACCTGGTCACCGGAGCCGGCCCGGCGCAGCGCCTGGGTGGTCCGCGGCACCATTGCCCGCACCCGGTCGCGCACCGCAGTGCCGGCCGGGTCGATCCGGTGCAGGGCTTCACCGACCAGGGTCAGCAGCAGCGCGGTCGTGCCCACGTTGTGCAGCCGCGCGGTGGAGCGCACCGCGGCTCCCGGCAGCGCCACCATCGCGTACTCCCGCCCTGCCGTGCTGCGCCCGACCGGTCCCCCCGCCGGCGCCCGCCCCGCCAGCCCCAAACTCACCAACCCCCGCGCCACCCGCCGGATACGCATGATCCGCGCTGCGCCGTCAGTGGGCTCAGCTAGGTGGATCAGCCGCGAGTAACCCCGTGGGACCTGATCAACGCGGGGTGCTTCGTCGGAAAGCAGGGCGATGAGGGTGGCGGTGACCGCCAACCCGTCGCCGAGGGAGTGGTGCATCTTGGCGAGCAGGGCGCTGCAGTTCGCGTCGGTGTCGTGGACCAGCTGCAGCTGCCACGGTGGGCGATCCAGGGGTACCGGGGTGGAGAAGAACTCGTGCACGGCCGCGGTGAACGGCTTGCCGTGTGCCGCACCCACCGTCCGGACCCGCAGGTGCGCGTGGGGGTCGACGTCGTCGGCGGGTAGCCAGCGCGGACGCCGGTGCGGGCGCAGGTCCAGCCGGCGGCGCAGCATCGGCAGGGCAGGTATCCGCTCAGTTATGCGCGCTGCCACGTGCTCGACCGGTTGACGGAACATGCTGTCGAAGATCAGCACTGCGCCGACCTGCTGGGCGACGGTGGCGGTGGCCGCGTGCGCGAAGAAAGCGTCCGGTGCGGCGAGCGGCCGGGCGCCGTGATGGCGCGGCAGCTCGGGCAGCGCGGCGATGTCGGCGTCCAGATCGAGCGCGCCGATATGGGCCAGCGCGCGCTGCTCGGCGACCGCGACCTGGGCGGGCTCGGTGGCCAGCGTGCGCAGCGTGGTGGTCAACTCCCCCGGCCGCTGGCACAGCAGCGCCAGCCCAGCGGCGGCCATCAGCGCGGCGTTGGCCTTACCGTGCCCGGCGATCGGTTCGAACATCAGCACGGCCCGGCCGCACGCCACCGCTTCCAGCGCGGTCGCGCCGCCGGCGTTGGTCACCACGACGTCGGCAGCTGCGGTCAGAGCCGCCATCTGGTCCGTCCAACCCAGAGGGATCAGCCGCTGGGCTGGCTCATGGCGGGCTGCCAGCCGCGCGCGCAGGGCCTCGTTGCGGCCGCACGCCGCGACCACGCACACGTGCGGTCCGGCAGCCAGCGCGGCATCGACTGCTC
>DASQVU010000493.1:0-4252 GCA_035640615.1 Pseudonocardiaceae bacterium | reverse complement strand
CCCTGAACAACGTGATACGGCAACACGGCCTGCTCGACGACGGCTACGTCAACCCTGAAGATCGCCGCTGACTGCGGGTAGGCCGTGCCAGGCCGGGACGGGAACCAACCGACTGAGTGGCCTAACGATCCTGATTTTCGGGCACCCATCCTGAGTACTGGCCATGAGTTACGCAGGGAGGCCGCGATGCTCGCGCTGATCCTTTTCCTCATCCTGGTCTACGTCGCGGCGGGCATCATCGGCTTCGTCGTGAAGGGTCTGTTCTGGCTGTTCGTCGTGGCCGGCGTGCTGTTCCTGGTCACGTTGGTCGTCGGCGGTGTGATCGGTGGCCGCCGCTCGGCCCGCCGCACCAGGTGACGGCAGGCCGGCCACGGCCAGCCCGTGGCATCAGGGTTGGTCCGGCGGGCTACGGGGTAGCCGTAGACCGATGGCTTCCAGTCACGATTCCACAGTGAAGGTGCTGCTCGAGCGCTTCGGCCAAACGTTCGCCGAGCAGGCCGGCATCCACCTGGCTGATAAGCCGTCACCGCTCTACGAGTTGCTGGTGCTCGCCACGTTGCTGAGCGCGCGGATCTCCGGCGATGTCGCGGTGGCGGCAGCCAAGGAACTGTTCGCTGCGGGGTACCGGACGCCGCAGCGAATGCAAGACGCCAGCTGGCAAGACCGGGTGGATGCGCTGGGCCGTGGCCACTACCGCCGCTACGACGAGCGGACCTCGACCATGCTGGGTGAAGCCGCCGCACTGCTGCTTGAGCGCTGGAATGGTGACCTGCGCAAGCTCCGCGACGAGGCGGGCGCCGATCCGCAACGGATCCGGGAGTTGCTCACCGAGTTCAAAGGCATCGGGCCGGTGGGGGCAGACATCTTCCTGCGAGAGGTGCAGGGCGTCTGGCCCCAGGTTGCGCCGTACCTGGACGATCGAGTGCGCCGGGGAGCCGAGCGGATCGGACTGCCGTCGGACGTGGCCAGGCTTGCGGATCTTGTCGATTCGCCGGGCGAGTTAGCGCGGCTGTCCTCCGCGCTCATTCGCGTTTCCCGCAGTTCCCGAGCCGCAGATGAGATCAAGCACGCCGCGGCTGGCTAGACCAACTTCAAGGAGCGAGCGGTGCCGGGCCAGATCGAGGACTACGGGCTGATCGGTGACTTGCACACCGCCGCGCTGGTCGGTCGTGACGGATCGATCGACTGGCTGTGCTTGCCACGGTTCGACTCACCGGCCTGCTTCGCGGCGCTGCTGCACGACGAGCGCGCCGGGCACTGGTCGCTGGCACCGGCCCGAGCCAGTAGCTGCACCCGGCGGCGCTACCGCGGGCACTCGCTGGTCCTGGAAACCGAATGGGAGACCCCGGACGGCACCGTGCGGCTGGTCGACCTGATGCCGCCGCGCGGCCAGGCCGCCGACGTCGTCCGCGTCGTCGAAGGGATCTCGGGTCGGGTGCCGATGCATATGGAGCTGGTGTTGCGCTTCGACTACGGCTCGGTGCCACCGTGGGTGCGCCTCATCGATGGTCAACACTGCGCCATCGCCGGCCCAGACGCGGTCTGGTTGCGCAGCGAGCTTCCTGTCGAGTACACGCAGCGCCGGCTGGAGGCGCGTTTCGAGGTCCAAGCCGGGCAGCGGGTGCCCTTCGTGCTGACCTACACCCCATCGCACGCGCCCAAGCCGCGTGTGGTCGATGGCCTCGCGGCGGTGACGGGCACCGAACGGTTCTGGACCGAGTGGATCGGGCGTTGCGACTACCGGGGCGGTTGGGGGGATGAGGTGCGCCGCTCGCTGGTCACGCTCAAGGCGCTGACCTACGCGCCGACCGGTGGCGTGGTGGCGGCGGCGACCACGTCGCTACCCGAGCAGCTGGGCGGCTCGCGCAACTGGGACTACCGCTTCTGCTGGCTGCGCGATGCGACCTTCACCCTGCAGGCATTGGTGGGCACCGGCTACGTCGAGGAAGCGAAGGCGTGGCGCGACTGGTTGCTGCGGGCGGCCGCGGGCGACCCCGCCGACCTGCGGATCATGTACGGGCTCGACGGCAGCCGCCGGATCCCGGAGTACACCCTGGACTGGCTGAATGGCTATGAAGGCTCTAGTCCGGTGCGGGCCGGTAACGCCGCCGCCGGGCAGTACCAGCTGGATACCTGGGGGGAGGTACTGGATGGGTTGCACCTGGCCCGCAACGCCGGGCTGGGCACGTCAGAAGACGCCTGGGATCTGCAGCTGGCGCTGCTGGAGTTCCTCGAAGATCACTGGCGGGACCCCGACAACAGCTTGTGGGAGGTGCGCGGCGCGCGCCAGCCTTTCGTCCACTCCAAGGTCCTGGCTTGGGCCGGAGTCGACCGCGCCGTGCAGGCCGTGGCACGGTTCGGCCTTTCCGGCCCCGTGCAGCGCTGGCGGCAGTTGCGCGCGCAGATCCACGCCGACGTGTGCGCCCGCGGGTACGACCCGCAGCGGGGCACCTTCACGCAGTTCTACGGCTCGAAGGGTCTGGACGCCGCCCTGCTGCTGATTCCGCAGGTGGGATTCCTGCCCTGGCACGACGAACGGGTCATCGGCACGGTGGAAGCCGTGCAGCGGGAGCTGTGCCAGGATGGCTTCGTCTTGCGGTACCAGCCAGAAGCCGACGGCGGGGTTGATGGGCTGCCCGGAACGGAGGGTGCCTTCCTGGCGTGCTCGTTCTGGCTTGCCGACGCGCTGCACGGGATCGGGCGCACCCAGCAGGCGCGAGCGCTGTTCGAGCGGTTGCTGTCGCTACGCAACGATCTAGGCTTGCTCAGCGAGGAGTACGACACCGTGGCCCATCGCCAGCTCGGGAACACCCCGCAGGCATTCAGCCACGTCGGGCTGGTCAACACCGCCCGCCAGCTTGGTGCCGCCGCCACCGAACATCACCCGGTGCCCTCCCGGTCCGGATCGCAGTCAACAGAGCAATCATGAAGGCGCTGACCGTCGTACCCGGCCGGCCGGGTACGCCCCAGGTGGTTGAGGTTCCTGAACCCATCCCCGGCGAGCACGATCTGCTCGTGGACGGCCTCGCGGTCGGGGTGTGCGGAACTGATCGGGAGATCGCGGCGGGGGAGTACGGCTGGGCGCCTCCGGGCCGTGATCGGCTGGTGCTGGGTCATGAGTCGCTAGGTCGAGTACGTGCGGCACCCACCGGCTCCGGTTTCGCCACCGGAGACCTGGTGGCGGGCGTGGTGCGCCGGCCGGACCCGGTGCCCTGCGGTGCCTGCGGGCACGGCCAGTTCGACATGTGCCGCAACGGCCAGTACCGCGAGCGAGGCATCAAGGAACTCGACGGCTACGCCAGCGAGCAGTGGCAGGTCGAGGCAAGCTATGCCGTCCGGCTCGAGCCCGGCCTGGCTGAGGTCGGCGTTCTCATGGAGCCGACCAGCGTCGTCGCCAAGGCATGGGATCAGGTGGAGCAGGTCGGCCGGCGGTCCTGGTTCGAGCCCCAGCGTGTCCTGGTGACCGGGGCCGGTCCCATCGGCCTGCTCGCTGCGCTGCTCGGCGTGCAGCGCGGGTTGGACGTGCATGTGCTCGACATCGTGAGCTCCGGCCCCAAGCCGGACCTGGTGCGCGCGCTGGGCGCCACCTATCACCACGACGGTGTCGCCTCGGCTACCAGGACGGCTCAGCCCGACGTCATCATCGACGCCACCGGGGTGTCCTCCGTGGTCTTCGACGCGATCTGCGCCATCCCCTCCTACGGCATCGTCTGCCTCACCGGAGTCTCTTCAGCCGGTAAGGCCATCACCCTTGACGGCGGGGCGCTCAACCGCGAACTGGTGCTGGACAACAACGTGGTCGTCGGATCGGTCAACGCAAACCTGCATCACTACGATCTCGCCGCCACCGCCCTGGCCCAGGCCGATCTCGGTTGGCTCAACCGCCTGATCACCCGGCGGGTGCCGCTGGCGCGGGCCGGCGAAGCGTTCGAAGCCCAGCCAGACGACGTGAAGGTCGTCATCACCCTGCGCGAGGAGTGAGCGCATCCAGCAACTGCTGCGGAGCCTGCCCGCCTGCCAGCAGCTGATCAAGCTCTGGGCCTGCCAGCGCGCTGGTCTCCAATAACCGGGTCGCGACGAACTCCAACCGATCCCGGTGCTCGCGAAGATACGCTTCGACCTGATCGATGATGCCGACCGTGTCATGAATTCCTATTCGCCGGCACAGGCTGTACGCCAACAACAGCTCATCGTATTCGGGCGGTACGGCAGCCGCTGCGAGCCTGGCGAAGATAACTTTCTCCGCGAACGG
>DASQVU010000492.1:0-2317 GCA_035640615.1 Pseudonocardiaceae bacterium | reverse complement strand
CCCTTCATGAAGCGGTGAGCAGCATCCGCATCCGGCGAGTGGTGACCACCCGGCAGGGCGGCGTATCAGCACCACCGTATGGCTCCTTCAATCTTGGCGAGCACGTCGGTGATCGGCCCGAAGCGGTAGCTGGCAACCGGGCACGGCTTGCCCGCGGTATTGGCCTACCCGCGCAGGGGCTGGTCTGGATGGACCAGGTACATGGGCGGACGGTCACGGTGGTCGACGGCCCGCAATGGCAGCCGGTGCCGGCCAGCGATGCGGTGGTCACCACCCAGCCCTGGCTCGCTGTGGCAACCCTGGTCGCCGACTGCGTCCCCGTACTGCTTGCCGACCCGGTCGGGAAAGTTGTGGCCGCGGTGCATGCCGGTCGGGCGGGTGCTCGAGCCGGGGTGCTACCCGCCACCCTGCGGGCAATGCGGCGGCTCGGTGCGCGCATCGAAAAGCTCGAGGCGTTACTGGGGCCCGCGGCGTGCGGGCAGTGCTACGAGGTGCCCGACCGGATGCAGGCCGACGTGGAGGCGCGCCTGCCGGGCAGTGCCTGCCGGACCCGGCAGGGAACGGCAGGCCTGGACCTACGAGCTGGCCTGTGGCGGCAACTTGCCGGCGCCGGCGTCGCCCGGATCGGCGTCGACCCACGGTGCACCATGGAAGATCCCACGCTGTACAGCTACCGCCGGGAGGGCATCACCGGGCGCCTCGCCGCACTAACCTGGTACGAGGAGTGACCGGGCTACCAGACGAGCAAGCCATCGGCGCCCGCCGCGATCAGTTGGCTGCGGCGTTGGTGCGCCTCAGCGAGCGCATTACCGCGGCGTGCCGCGCCGCGGGTCGCGACCCTGCGGAGGTGCGCCTGCTTCCGGTTACCAAGACCTTTCCAGCCCGGGATGTGGCGATGCTCATCGACCTTGGCCTACTCGATGCCGCCGAGGCCCGCGATTCTGAAGCCGCTGCCAAGGCGGTCGAGGTCAGCGCGTTACGCCCGGCGGCGGAAGTGCGGTGGCACATGGTCGGCCGGTTGCAGCGCAACAAGACCCGGTCAGTGGCTCGGTGGGCGGTGCAGGTCCAGTCCGTTGATTCCCAGCGGTTAGTCGATGCCCTGGACCGTGCCACCAGCCTCGCGCGCGATGCCGGCCACCGCCACGGGGCCTTGGGTGTGCTGATCCAAGCCAGCCTGGACGGCGACCCGAGGAGAGGTGGTTGCCCGCTGCCTGAGCTCGATGCGCTGGCCGAGCGGGTGGCGGCGGCGCCATCGCTGCGGTTGGAAGGCGTGATGGCGGTTGCCCCGCTGGGAAGCGACCCTGCGGCGGCGTTTGCCAAGCTCAGTGCCGCCGCCGCACGGCTACGAAGTGCGCATCCTGACGCCACCGAGGTCTCCGCTGGGATGAGCGGTGACCTCGAGCAGGCCATCGCGTACGGCTCGACGTGTGTGCGTGTCGGAACCGCCCTCCTGGGCAGCAGGCCGTTAACCTCAAGTTGACCAAGCTCGACAGTCTGCGTGGCATAGCGGGCCGGACTCGGCGGGCGGTGCGTCGGGGTTCGGGACAGGGGGGCGACACGATGAGCGCGCTGCGCAGGCTGAAGGCGTACTTCGGCATGGTTCCCGCAGAGGAATTCGACGCAGCGGGCTTGGGCGCCGCCGAATACGACGAGGACCACCCAGGCTTGCCCGACTCGAGCCAAGGTCACCAGAGTCACCGCTGCGGTTATGAACATCACCAGGCGACCCGTCGTCCCAACCGGACGAGTTTCGAGGCAGGCTTGGACACGGGGTTGGAGTACGACGGCGGCTTCTCGACGCCAGCGGCGCAACACGTGGCGCCCCGGGTACATGCGGCCCGCTCCCCTTCCTATTCCACTTCCCCTTCGGACTCCCGAACCGGCACCTCTCGGACGGCTGACTCCAGGATCGACGAGTCCAGGAGGACTGATGCCGCCGTGCGTGGCGCGTTAGCCATCGACACCGCAGCCGCCGAGGCCGCGCGCCTCGACACCAAGACCACGGTGCGCCAACCGTTCGGCTCCCGAGCGCTCACCCACCCACCTCGAAGCGACTCACTCACTCATGACGAGGTTCATCCCCTGGCCCGCATTGTCACGTTGCACCCGCACAGCTACAACGAGGCCCGGCCGATCGGGGAACGCTACCGCGAGGGCAATCCAGTGATCATGAACCTGACCGCGATGGACGACCGCGACGCCAAACGGCTCGTCGATTTCGCGGCGGGGTTGGCCTTCGCGCTGCGTGGCTCCATCGACAAGGTCACCAGCAAGGTGTTCCTGCTGTCGCCGCCCAACATCGACGTCTCTGCCGAGG
>DASQVU010000491.1:0-4765 GCA_035640615.1 Pseudonocardiaceae bacterium | reverse complement strand
TTCCCCAGGTCAGGGCGAGCTGGTTGCGCACGGGCGGTTCCGGGGTAAACGCCAGCAGGGGCAGGTGGGTATGTAGCCGGGCCAGCCGACGAACGGTGTCACCGGACTGGGTGAACGCCACCAGAGCCTTGGCCTCGAGCTGCTCGCCGATGTTGCGCGCGGCGTAGGACAGCACACCCCGCTTCGTCCGCGGCACATGATTGAGCGGTGGGACATGGTGCGACCCGGTCTCCACGGCCTCCACGATCCGGCTCATGGTCTTCACTGACTCGATCGGGTAGCGACCGACGCTGGTCTCGCCGGAGAGCATCACGGCGTCGGTGCCGTCGAGCACCGCGTTGGCCACGTCGGAGGCCTCCGCCCGGGTCGGTCGGGCGTTGCCGATCATCGAATCCAACATCTGGGTGGCCACAATGATCGGCTTGGCATTCTCCCGGGCGACCTGAATGGCCCGCTTCTGCACCAGCGGCACGTTCTCCAGGGGCAATTCGACGCCTAGGTCGCCCCGCGCCACCATCACTCCGTCGAAGGCCAGCACGATCGCCTCGAGATTGTCTACCGCCTCGGGCTTTTCCAGCTTGGCGATCACCGGCAACCGGCCTCCTGGCACGGCATCCATCGTGCGATGCACCAGATCGATATCGGCCGGCGACCGGACAAACGACAACGCCACCAGATCCACCCGCAACCGCAGGGCGAACTCCAGATCGGCGACGTCCTTGACGGACAGCGCCGGCACCGACACGTTCATCCCGGGCAGGGACAAGCCCTTGTGGTCGCTGACCACACCGCCCTCGACGACCTCGCAGACGACCTCGGTGTCCTCGACCTTGCGCACCAGCAGGGCGATCTTGCCGTCATCCACCAGCAGCGAGTCACCTTCACGGGCATCTTTGGCCAATCCCGCATACGTGGTCGAGACCCGGTCGTGGGTGCCGGGCACATCCTCGACGGTCACCCGCACCTCGTCCCCGGTGCGCCACTGCACCGGGCCGGCGGCGAACCGACCGAGCCGGATCTTGGGGCCCTGGAGGTCGGCCATGATCCCTACTGCCCGGCCGGCTTCGTCGCTGGCCTCCCGGACCATCGAAAAGACCCGCGCATGATCAGCATGGGTACCGTGACTGAAGTTGAGGCGAGCAACATCCATCCCGGCCCAGACCAACTCCCGGATCTTTTCCGGAGTCGCAGTGACCGGCCCGATCGTACAGACGATCTTCGCGCGTCGACTCATAGTCGGACAGACTAGCGGTGCATCCGGATCGGTCAGATGGCGCTCAGATGTCCAGTGAGTGTCTAGGTCGCGGTTGCTCCGACGTGTCTGGCGAGCCAGTCAGTCAGCGGCCGTGTGGTCCGCCAGCCCTGCCGGACCCGGTCCAGGCAGCCGCGCTGGTGAAGCACCTCATCCGGCGGCCAGGACCGCCACAGGTACAGCGAGCGGTGCCGCAACAGGTCCAGCCGGGGGTGGTCGGGTGCGAATCCTCGCGGGCGCGAGCGCAGGGTGTCACCACCACGCTGCATGCTGGGCACGGCGGCCAGCAGGCGTTGCAGCTCTGCGCCGCTGCGCTCGGCGTCCACTGCCATCCGGTAGCGGCCGAGCTGGTCGGTAGACCAGTGGTAGGCACCGCCGGCGACGAGCAGCCCGTCGGCACCCAGCTGGGTGTAGAACGCGGCGCCGGGTGCGTCGATCACGGCGCCACAGTGCGTCTTGTACGGGCTCTTGTCGCTGCTGAACCGGACGTCGCGGTACGGGCGAAAGATCTTTCCGGTGCCGAACTCCGGCTCCAGCTCGGCGAGCAGGGCCAGCATCGGGGCATGGATCTGATCGTCGTAGATGGATTTGTGGTCGCTCCAGTAGGCCTTCGAGTTATCTGCTGCCAGCCCCTCGTAGAAGTCGACCGCATGCTCGCCGAACCCGTCGAAACCCATCGCCGCATGCTAGCGGCGCGCCCCTCGGCTAGGAGGCCAGCGCCGGCTCCTTGTTCTCGGTGAGCGTTTCAGGATCCTCCCTACCCCGGGGCGCCACGCTCAGGTAGACCACCGCCCCGATGAACACCACTGCGGAGGTGATCACATTGATGCGCAACCCGAAGACCATCGTGGCGGGGTCAGCGCGCATCAGCTCGATCCAGAACCGGCCGGCGGTGTAGCCCGCGACATAGAGCGCGAAGGCCCGCCCGTGGCCGAGCCGGAACCGGCGGTCGGCCCACACGACCAGGACCGCGACGCCCAGATTCCAGATCATCTCGTAGAGGAAGGTCGGGTGCACGATCTCCACCGGGGGACCCTGCGCGATCCCGTTGAGCGGATCCGGGATGCCGGTGGCCGGATTCACCCGGTCGCGGATCTCCAATCCCCAGGGCAGCGAGGTCGGGCCGCCGTAGAGCTCCTGGTTGAAGTAGTTGCCCAGCCGGCCGATCGCCTGCGCAGTCACGATGGCCGGCGCGACGGCGTCGGCTAACGCGGGCATCGGGATGCCACGCCGGCGGCAACCGATCCAGGCTCCGCAGGCCCCGAGCGCGATCGCCCCCCAGATACCGAGGCCGCCCTTCCAAACCTCCAGAGCGGCGACCGGATCTCCATTCGGCCCGAAGTATTTCTCCCAGTCCGTAGCTACGTGGTAGAGGCGCCCACCTACCAGGCCGAACGGCACCGCAAATACCGCGATGTCGGTCACCGCACCAGCCTGACCACCCCGAGCTTGCCAGCGACGTTCGCCCCATAGGATCGCCACGATGATCGCGGCGATGATGCACAGCGCGTAGGCGCGGATCGGCACCGGCCCCAGATACCAGACTCCCCGATCTGGACTGGGGATGTAGCTAAAGAACATCGCGGTAAGCACGGCGACACGGTATCTCTCGCCTGAAGAACGCAGTCAGCGGGCTGTGTGCCGGGGCGAGCGGCTGAACGGTCAGGCGGGTTGCGGGGCGGCGTGGCGGACTCCGGTGGCGAGGTCGGCCGCCAGGGCGCGGACACCTGCCTCGCCATCCCGCGCGGCGGTGACGAAGGCGGAGCCGACGATGACCGCGTCGGCGAACGCGGCCACCTCAGCGGCCTGCGCACCGTTGCGTACCCCGAGCCCGACGCCCACCGGCAGTCCTGGCGCCAGCTCCCGCGCGCGGCGAACCAGTGTCCCCGCGGCGCTGCTCACCACGTCGCGGGCACCGGTCACGCCCATGACGGAACTCGCGTACAGGAATCCGCGGGTAGCCGCGGCGGTGGCGGCGATCCGTTGGTCGGTCGAGGACGGAGCAACGAGGAAGATTCGATCCAGGTCATGCGCCTCGGCCGCGCCGAGCCAGTCGTGCGCCTCGTCGGGGATCAGATCGGGCGTGATGACGCCGAGACCGCCAGCCGCGGCGAGATCCCGAGCGAAGGCGTCCACACCGTAGCGGTGTACCGGGTTCCAGTAGGTCATCACTACGGCCCGCCCGCCGGCGCCCGCAATCGACTCCACCACAGAAAGCACGTCTCGCAGCCGCACCCCACCGCGCAGCGCCGTGTCCGCAGCGGCCTGGATGGTCGGCCCGTCCAGGACCGGATCGGAGTAGGGCACCCCAACCTCGACGAGGTCACAGCCGCCGTCCAGCATGGCGGCCAGTAGTACCCGAGAGCCGTCCACCGTGGGATAGCCGGCGGGCAGGTAGCCGACCAGTGCGGCCCGATGCTCAGCGCCGCAGGTCTCGAACAGCGGCGCCAGCCGTGGGGTCACCGCTGTCCGTCCAGCAGGTTGAACCACTTCACCGCGGTATCCACATCCTTGTCACCCCGCCCGGACAGGTTGACCAGCAACAATGCCTCTTCTCCCAATTCCGCACCGAGCTGCAGGGCCCCGGCCACGGCATGCGCCGACTCGATGGCCGGGATGATTCCCTCAGCGCGAGACAGCAGCTGGAAGGCCTCCAT
This sequence comes from Pseudonocardiaceae bacterium, assembly GCA_035640615.1. Lineage (GTDB taxonomy): Bacteria > Actinomycetota > Actinomycetes > Mycobacteriales > Pseudonocardiaceae. Next base: position 856 of record DASQVU010000491.1, on the reverse strand, counting down.
CGCCTGCGCATCGGTGATCGGCCGGTACTCCGCACGCCCGGTGTCCTTGAGCCAGGAATGCTCGGGGCCCACCCCGGGATAATCCAGTCCGGCTGAGATCGAGTGCGTCTCGATGGTCTGCCCGTCGGAGTCCTGCAACAGGTAGGAGAGCGCACCGTGCAGCATCCCGGGCTCGCCGGCGGACAGCGTCGCGGCGTGCCGGCCGGTGTCCACCCCGTCACCGGCCGCTTCGAAACCGACCAGCCGCACGGCCGGGTCGTCGATGAACGGGTGAAAGATGCCGATCGCGTTGGAGCCGCCGCCCACGCACGCGGCCACCGCATCGGGCAACCGGCCGTACCGGGCCAGCACCTGCTCGCGGGCCTCCAGCCCGATGACCCGGTGGAAATCGCGCACCATCACCGGGAACGGGTGTGGCCCGGCGACCGTACCGAGCAGGTAGTGGGTGGTATCCACGTTGGTCACCCAGTCCCGCAGCGCCTCGTTGATGGCGTCTTTCAGGGTGCGCGACCCCGTCTTCACCGGCACCACCTCGGCGCCGAGCAGCCGCATCCGGGCAACGTTGAGAGCTTGGCGCTGGGTGTCCACCTCACCCATGTAGACCATGCATTCCAGGCCGAGCAGCGCGCACGCGGTCGCGGTGGCGACGCCGTGCTGGCCTGCTCCGGTCTCCGCGATGACCCGCGGCTTGCCCATCCGCTGGGTGAGCAACGCCTGGCCCAGCACATTGTTGATCTTGTGGGAGCCGGTGTGGTTGAGGTCCTCGCGTTTGAGCACGATGCGGGCCCCACCGGCGTGCCGCGAGAGCCGGGGCGTCTCCGTGATCGGCGAGGGCCGGCCGGTGTAGTCGGCAAGC
>DASQVU010000490.1:0-5124 GCA_035640615.1 Pseudonocardiaceae bacterium | reverse complement strand
CGGCATACAGCTCGGCGGCCTGGTCGAGGTCGCCGGCGCGTTCGTGCAGGTATGCCGTCACCGCGGCGTAACGGGGCAGGTTGGGGTTCACGTCAGCCAGCGCCGCCAGGCCGGCCTGCGGTCCGTCGGCCTCCCCGACCGCGACCGCGCGGTTGAGCCGCACCACCGGGCTGCCGGTGAGGCGCAGCAGCTCGTCGTACCACTCAACGATCTGCACCCAGTCGGTCTCGGCGGCGCTGGGGGCGTCCGCGTGCAGGGCGGCGATAGCGGCCTGCGCCTGGTACTCGCCGAGCCGGTCGCGGGCCAGCGCAGCCTGCAGAATCGTCACCCCCTCGGCAATCATGCCGGTGTCCCAGCGCGACCGGTCCTGCTCAGCAAGCGGCACCAGGCGACCTCCCGGGCCGGTGCGAGACGCGCGGCGCGCGTGGTGCAGCAGCATGAGCGCGAGCAGTCCCGCGACCTCGGGCTCGTCGGTCAAGGCGACAAGCTGACGGGTGAGGCGGATCGCCTCGGCCACCAGGTCGACATTCCCGCTATACCCCTCGTTGAAGACGAGGTAGAGCACGCGCAGCACCGTCCCGAGATCGCCGGGCTGATCGAGCGGCAGCCCGGTGATCCGCCGCTTGGCCCGGCTGATCCGCTGTGCCATGGTCGCCTCGGGGACGAGGTATGCCGTCGCGATCTGCCGCGTGGTCAGGCCACCGACCGCGCGCAGCGTCAAGGCGACGGCGATGAGGTCCTTGGTCTCAACGAACGGACCATCGGTCACCGGTGGGCGTCCCTCGCCGTCATACCGCACGAACGCGCCCTCCGGCGCCAATGCCTGGGCGTCGACGAACTCACCCGTCTCCTCCAAGCGGGCTGCGAAGTCGTGCATGTACTGCACGTGCGCGTCGACCTCCTCCGGCGTCCAACGCGATCATCCCCCTCCCGGCGCCCTGCATCTGCGGGTCGGACCTGTGGCCCTACCGCGGGGTAGACGACGACGAACCGACGCCGACGGGACACGAGTACGTCGGCATCGTCGAACGGGTTGCCAACGCAGTGAGTGCGCCAGTACCTGCCCGAACTGATCGACCTGATCTGGCACCGCCAGATCGACCCCGGCAAGTCTTTCGACCTCACCCTCCCGCTCGCCGTACCAGCAGCTCGGGCGTACCGGATTGCAGGTCAGCCGGCTGGTTCTGGGGACAATGAACTTCGGCGATGTGACGGACGAGGCCACCGGCTTCGAGATCATGGATGGGACTCTCGACGCGGGAATCAACGTCATTGACACCGCCGATGTGTACGGCGGCCCGCAGTTTCGGCCTGTCCGAGGAGGACATCGGGCGGTGGCTGAGCGGGGCAGCGGCCGGCGTGATCGGCTCGTCCTGGCGACCAAGGTGTACCAGCCGATGGACACCGGCCCGAACGACCGCCGCCTGTCGGCATATCACATCCGCAAGGCTTGCCAACACAGCCTCCGCCGGCTGTGAACCGATCACATCGACCTGGACCAGACTCGAAGTGATCCCGGCGCTTCGGTACTACGGGGTCGGCCTGATCCCGTGGAGCCCACTCGCCGGCGGCCTTGCTGGGCGGGGTTCTGCAGCAAGCCGGCGACGGCCGCCGGGTCTCCCCGCGGATGCGGCACCAGATCGACCAGCATCGCTCACAGCTTGAGGCCTACGAGACGTTGTGTGCCCAGCTGGGTGAGCGGCCCGCCGATGTTGCACTGGCCTGGCTGCTGCACAGCCCGCCGTCATCGCCCCGATCATCGGACCGCGAACCGCAGAGCAACTCACCGGGAGCATGCGTGCCATGGAGGTGTCCCTGTCTGAGGAGACGCTGCGCAAGCCCGACGAGATCTGGCCCGGACCCGGCGGAGAGGCTCCGCAAGCATACGCATGGTGAGAACGAGGTCCCAGAGCACTACCCACCGCGATCAGCACAACACCCCGGCCACGACCGCCAGCGCCGTCCGCTGCAGCTGAGAGTTCGGTATCAACCATCGACCACCGCCGCTCTTGATTGGTGTAGATCCCACACCGATTCGGCGAACAGGAGTGTCATGGCCGTCAAGGAACTTGTCCGAAAAAGCGTGGACGAGTGGAATAAAAAAGACAAAAAAGCATTTCTTGGTAACTTCACCGAAAGTTCTAAAATTATCGGGCCGGACGGCGTGATCCTGCACGGACTGCCAGGAATCGAGAAGTTCTGGGAGCTCTGGCAGGGTGCCTTCCCGGACAATAAGGGCACGATCGACGACATCTTCGCGACCGATGAGCGGGCGTACGCCGAGGTGACCGTGGAGGCCACCCATACCGGCACCCTGTACCTCGGCAACGGCCGTCAGATTCCTGCCACTGGCCGGCACATATGCCTACCGGTCGCGCATGTACACACCATCCGGCACGGCAAGTTTGTTATCTCGCACATTTACTTCGATCAATTCGACCTGTTCATCCAACTCGGTTTGATGCCGATACCCGCCGCCGACTCTCACCACAAATGACACCTCATCAGGCAAGCTCAACGCGCCGTCCCCGCCCTGCAGACCAGCATGACGCAAGCAGGGGCAGCGGATGGGGCACGAGTCTGCCGTGCCCTCAAGGGCCGTCGCCACTGGCGTGGCTGCTGGCCAGGGTTACCGCACGAACTGACCGCCGCGCAGATCGACCAGCTCGGCAACCTCACCCCGGCGGCCGGCACGCACCACAACAAAGAGCCGATGCGGTGATCGATCGATGACACCGTCGGCACCGACGGCTCGTGAGGGACGTTCGGGCACCGACCGCTCCTCACGAGTCACGTTCGCGCGCCTTGCGGGTCTCCCGGTTGCTGGCCTTGCGCAGCGCGTCGACCAACTCGCCCTTGTTCATCGAGGAGCGCCCCTTCACCCCGAGCTTGCGGGCCTGGTCAAGCAGCTCCTGCTTGCTGGCGTTCGCGTTCACCCCGCCAGCGGTCTTGCCACCGGGTGGTTTGCCGGTCTTGGGGTCGACACCGCCCTTGGCGCGCTCGTCTGATGGGCCCTTGCCGTTCTTGGGCTCCCAGTGGTCGCCAACCTTCTGGTGGGTGTGTTTGAGCGCCGCGTACGCGGTGCGGTGCGCCCGTTCGCCCTCGCCGTAGCTCTCCACTGCCGAGTCGTGCGCCTTCGACCAGGTCCGTTGCGCCTTGTCCGGGGAGCGTTGCAGCGTGCTGGGCATCTCGTCCTTGGCCGGCATTGGCCTCACCTCCTGCTGGCTTGGACTCCTTACCCGTAGAGGTACCCGCCTGGCGGCGACCTGACACAGCTGCCGGCTCGCCGGCCTAGCCGGCGCGCCCGCAGCGACCATGGCCAGGCCCGGGAACCAACGCCTCGGCTCAGCAAGCAGCCTGTCCCACTCGTCGATGCGCTGCGGGCTGACGCCCTCTGCCACCACGAGATCCCGGGCCTGGGAGAGACTGAGCCGCGCCAACTCGGACTGCATGGAGCCACCTTCGTAGAGCGTGACCCCGCAGTCGGTCCAAATGTCGCGCAGTCCTCGGCGATGCAGCTCGCTGGGCAGTTGCCGCGCCCAGTCCTTGGCCAGCCCCGCCCGTGACCCGGGTTCCACTAGCTGGCGAGGATCTGGGGGGAGAGCACTTTGAGCATGGCGTTGAACCAGCGCATCTGGCGCAGCGACTGCGGATGGCACCGTTTGGTCAGGGCGAGCAGCTCGGCATCCTTGGCGGCCTGCGCGCCCTGTGCGAGCAGCTCCCAGTCCAGCGAGACACCAGCCGCGACGCGGTGCAGGTGGCGTAGGTCAGCGAGCAGCAGCAGGCCCGGTTCCGGGCGCCGGCCGGCCAGCTCGCTGGCCTTGCCACGCACGGTGGCTAGCAGACCCGAGTCCTCCTCAGGATCATCTTTGAGATTCACGCCGTAGCGCTTGCCGATCTCCGCCAGCTCGTGCACGTGCTGCTGCGACCAGCGGGCCAGGTCCCGGGCCACGTGATAAACCTCGTGATCGGCCTTATGCCGGTCGGCGATCTTCAGCAGATCGGCCGCCAGCGACTTCTCCGAGCGGTGCAGTTCACGCAGGGCCAGGGAGAGCTTCACGGTTCGCCACCTACCCGGTGGATCCGGGCCGCGGCCAGCTTGAAGATCGGCTGCTTGGAAGCCGGGTCCCAGTCGGTGATGGTCAGCTCGTTGGCAGCCCGGTCATGCTGGTTCGGGTCCACCGCGTCCCAGTAACCGTAGTGAAATGGCACGAACAGCACTCCCTCGCGAATGCCGCCGATCCGGGCCGCAGCGTGGATGGCGCCGCGGGCCGAACTGACCCCCACCACGTCACCCTCACTGACGCCCCAAGCGTCGGCGTCCTTCACCGACATTTCGACCCACACCTGCGGGGCCGCGGCCTGCAACTCCGGCACCCGGCCGGTCTTGGTCCGGGTGTGGAAGTGGTACACGGTGCGGCCGGTGATGAGGTACAGCGGGAACTCGTCACTGGGTGCCTCGTGCGGCGGCAGGTACTCGGCACCCTTGATCACCGCCTTGCCACCTGGGTTCATCGCCCGGTACTCGGTGGGCTCCAGCGGCGCTCCGGTGATCAGGTCCCGGCCGTAGCTTTCGCAGTAGTCCGGCGTGGCCCAGAACTGGCCGTCGACGTAGAGCCGTTCGGTGCCCTCGGGGTGCTCGGCGGTGCACGGCCACTGGATCCCGCTGCCGCCGCGCAGCTTGGCGTAGCTCAGCCCGGTGTAGTCGCAGGGACGGCCGGCGCTGCACTGCTTCCAGGCCTCGAACGCCGATTCGGCGTCGTGCCACGGCGGCAGCGGAGCACCGTCCTTGTCGCGGAAGTCCATCCGTCGCGCGTAGTCCAGGAAAATGTCGAGATCGGGACGCGCCTGCCCGGGTGGTTCGACCGCCTTTTCTGATAGGTGCACGGTGCGGTCGGCGTTGGTGAAGGTGCCGGTCTTCTCCGCCCACGTGGCTGCGGGCAATACTACGTCGGCCAGCTCGGTGGTCTCGGTGCGGAAGATGTCCTGCACGACCAGGAACAAGCGGTCCTGAGACAGGATCGAGCGGATCCGGCTCAGTTCCGGCAGCGATACCGCCGGGTTGGTGCCGTTGACCCACAGGAACCGGATGGTGCCCTGCTCGACATAGCGCATCATCTGCAT
>DASQVU010000489.1:0-13779 GCA_035640615.1 Pseudonocardiaceae bacterium | reverse complement strand
AGCCCACCCGCGGCCATCGCAAACTCGCCCGGCGCCCAACCCGGCTCCCGCCCAGCCTGCCGAGGTCCCCGCCATTCCGGCCCAGCGCGGCCCCAGCCGCAAGCCGGTCGTGATCGCCGCCGGCGTGCTCACCGGGGTGATGCTGCTGGCGATCTCCATCGGTGTGAATCGGGTACTGGCCGCGGCACCGTCCGAGGCCACCAAGCCTGTTACCCCACAACAGGCCGCGGACATCGGCCCTGAGGTGGCGATACCGGCGCTGGGTGCCACCATTCAGGTCGGCAAGACCCCCGGCTTCGTCGCGGTCTCCCCCAATGGCCGGCAGGCCTACATCGCCAACCGCAACGCCCAGGTCGTCACGGTGGTGGACACCGCGGTCAACCAGGTGACCGCGACCATCCCGATCACCGCGGGGCCGCCCCAGTTCCTCGCCTTCGCACCGGACGGCCGCACGCTCTACGTCACCATCTACAACGACGCCAAGACCGTCCACGTGGTCGATGTGCTCGACACCGCGACGAACACGGTGATCGGCACCATCCCGCAACCTGCCCGCCCGTACCTGCCGGCGGTCACCCGCGACGGCAAGCGCCTGTTCATCCCTAACCACGACATCGGATCGGTGTCGGTGGTCTCCACCGACACCAACACGGTGATCGCTCAGGTCCCCGTCGCACCCAACCCGCACTCGGTCGCGTTCTCCCGGGATGGCAGCCGGGCTTACACGGCCAACCACGAGTCGAACCTGGTATCCGTGGTCGACACCACCACCCTTGAGGTGCTGGCGACCATCCCGGTCGGGAAAAGCCCGCACAGCATCGCCGTGCATCCCAACCTGCCGCTGGTCGCCATCGTCAACTATGACGCCGGTAGCGTCTCGATGATCGACGCCATCACGAACCGGGTGCTGACGAACATCCCGGTCGGGAAGAACCCGCAAGACATCGCATGGGCCCCGGACGGCCGGTTCGGCTACGTGGTCAACGAGGGCAGCAACACGGTCACGGTGATCGACGTCAAGACCAACCGGGTGACTGCGACCATCCCCACCGGGATGCAGCCGACCAGCATTGCGGTGCTGCCCAACGGCCGGCAGGCGTATGTGAGCAACGTGTCAGCCGGCACGCTCACCGTCCTCGAGCTCACTGGCTGATGCGCGCCCAGCAGTGGCAGGATTGGCGGCTATGAGCTCCCCAGTACCGGCCTGTTCGGTCGCAGATGTCCCGACCGGCGCCGTGCTGCTGGACGTGCGGGAAGACGATGAGTGGGCGGCTGGGCACGCGCCGGACGCGGTGCACGTCCCGATCGGGCAGGTTGTTGCGCGGCTCGACGAGATCGCCGACGCGCTGCCCGATCGTCCAGTCCGCGTGGTCTGCCGCTCCGGAGGCCGCTCCGCCCGGGTCGCTGCGTACCTGCGGCAGGCCGGCTGGGACGCGGTCAACGTCCACGGCGGCATGCGCGCCTGGGCTGCGGCCGGCCGTCCGATGGTGGCTGACTCGAATGCCCCACCCCGCGTCATCTAGCTCATCCGCAACCCCGCTCAGCGCGCTGAATGCGGAAAAGATGCGCGGTCTGGCGGCGGTGGCGGTGCCACTGCTGGGCTTGACGGCGTTGCTGGTCGTGGTGACGGGGGCAGCCGAGGCCTGGCGGTACGCGCTGCTACTGGATAGCCGCTTCGATGCACTGCCCGCCGCGCCCCTGCATGCCAGCGACGCCCTGGTCGTCACCGGCGGGGTGGTCTCGCTGCTGTCCTCGGTGCTCGCCGGCGCGGTCACGCTGGGCTGGCTGGTACACGCCAGTACGGTCGCGGCCCAGGCCGCAGCGGTCAGCCAGCCCCGGCCAAGCTGGCAGCTCATCGCCGGGGTGCTGATACCCGGAATCAATCTGGTGCTGCCCGGGGCGGTGCTTGCCGAGCTGGAGCATGCCGCGTTCGGCCGTGATCCAGCCCGCCGGCCGCGGCCGTCAGCACTGGTCCTCGGCTGGTGGGTGGTGTGGGCTTTCGGGGTACTGCTGACCGCAACGACGCTGCTGTGGAACCTGCGCGACGGGGTGCAGGCCCGCGCTGACGGGGTGCTGCTGCACGTCGCCACTGACCTGGTCGCGGGGATCGTCGCGGTAGCCACGATCGTGGTGGTGCGGCGGCTGACCCGGTTGCTGAGCCCAGCGAAACTGGCCGGCGCTCGCCGTCTGATTGTGGTCCGAGTACCTGGTGCTTCGGGCCAAGCCACAGCACAGGCCGGTGAGCGGACGCGATAGCGTCCGCTCGTGACCAAAACGAAAAACTCCCCTTCGACTCGCGGCGCCAACGGTCAGATAAATCCGCGCCAGGCCTGCCCGTGCGGCTCAGGCAAGAGGTACAAGGCCTGCCATGGCGACCCGAGCGGCACCCGGGACGTCATCGTCAGCCGCCCCTTCGAGGGGCTCGCGGCCGAGCGTCAGCTGGTCGCACTGCGCGAGTTCGTGCCCGCGGCAACCGCGCCGCTACCGCTGGCTCAGCCGGGCGACCGGGATGTCACGCTGGCCTCGCTGCTTCCGGGAGCCGCTGCTGCGGTCGTGCGCGCAGACGGCACCGCGCTGGTAGGCATGCAGGTGCTGAGCCGTTCCGGTGACCTGTCCCGGGATCTCGCCCGGGCGGTGAACTGGGCGCTCGGCGCCAAGCCCGGCTCGGTGCTCCCAGTGGTGGACACCGCACCCGGCGGTGAGCAGGTTCGGCTGCAGGACCTGCTGCGCCTCGAGGTGTCCCTCGACATCACCATGTACCCGGACTTCGCCTGGTGGCTGCCGAAGGGGGAAACCCCCACTGGTGAGGCAGCGGCCGCGCTGAAGAAGGCCAATGATGCGATCATGCCGACTGAACCGCTGAGCGGGACCGGCGTCGAAGTCGCCTACTGGGTCGATGCCGGGGAGAAGGCGCATCTGCGCTGGGTCCGCTCGGAACCCGAGGACCAGCTCCTCGCCGCGCTGGCCCGGCTGTCCGCCCGTGATGAGCTGGATCTCGGGGAGGGTTCCCGGTTCGCTGGCTCGTTCCGGGCCCACGGGGTACTGGTGCCAGTGTGGGACTTGGACCGTGAGGCGCATGCCCGCGAATGGCTCGCGCCCGCGGAGTCCTTCGCGCAGCGTCTCACCCAGGCCCTGGGCTCGCTCGATGACACCCCGCTCTCCGAAGCTGAACGCCGCGCCCTGCGCGCCCTGCACAGCCGCCAACTCACCCTCCGCTGACTCCCGACATGGAGACATATCGGGGGTAGCAGCACCTGGTCAGCCCGATATGTCTCCATGTCGGGCTGAGACAGCTACGGGAGCCAGCTGACGTGGCCGTGCAGCACGGCGTAGCCGACGAAGGCGACAGTGTCGATCAGGGCGTGGGCCGTTATCAGGGGGTACAGGCGCGTGCTGCGTTGCCAGAAGCGGCCGAACACCAAGCCCATCAGCAGGTTCCCGACGAAACCGCCAAAGCCCTGGTAGAGGTGGTAGCTGCCGCGTAACACCGCGCTGGCTAGCGCCGCCGCACCCTCGCCAGATCCAAGCTGGCGTAACCGGGTGATCAGGTACGCCACCACGAGAACCTCCTCGGCCACCGCGTTGGCCACCGCTGCAACGACCAGCACCGGGACCCGCCACCAGGTCTCGCCCAGCGTCGACGGCAGCACAGTGAGGTTCATCCCGGCCGCGCGGGCCAGCAGGTACAGCCCCAACCCCGGGACGCCGATCACCGCCGCAAGACCGGCACCCAGCCCGATGTCCCGCGCCACCGGCCGGCGGGACAGCCCAACGGAGCGCAGGCCGATCCCGCCGCGCCACAACAGGTAGCCGCCCAATCCTGCCCACGCCAGCAGCTGGATGATCCCGGTGAGCTGGTAGAACAGGTCCAGCACCGGCACCTTGCGGACCGGCGCGTTGATCGCCACCGACTGGTGGCCCAGGGAACCCGGCGCGAGCAGCGCGTCTACCAGTGCCAGCAGGCTGCGTAACCCGGCCAGGCCCAGCGTCACCGCCAGTACCAGGCCAATCTCGACGGCCAGCGCGCGACGTTGCCCGGGATCTGTCACGACCGCGGGCGCTGCCGGACGGGCAGGCGCCAGCCAGCTCCGCAACCCCACACCCCGTGCGCTCACGCCCTTGACGCTATCGGCCTGAGCTTCCCGCGTATCGTGGGTGCGTGTGGCGCTTCGTGCTGGCCCGGCGGTGGTGGGTTGGGCACGTGCTGGTGGTGTTGTGTGGTTGCCTGTTCGTCTGGCTGGGCCGCTGGCAGTGGGATCGGGCTCAGTCGCCCACCGGCAGCTGGCAGAACTTCGGCTACGCCTTGCAATGGCCGTTGTTCGCGGTCGTGCTCGCCGCGGCCTGGGTCCGGTTTCTGTGGCTGGAGCGGCACGCTAACGCCAGGGTGAGCAGCCAGGAGCCCGAGCCGGCACCGACTATCCCCCCACCGGTTCCCCGCGCAGCCGGCCGTACCGCTCCCGCACCAACCACGGAGGACGATCCCGACGATGAGCTCGCCACGTACAACGCCTTCCTCGCCCGGCTCGCTGAACAGGACCGCCAGTAGCACCGATCAGGTCGCAACCCGGTTGATCGGGTACCGGATCATGGCGTACGCCACCGGCGTGATGCTGCTCGTGCTGACCAGCTCCGTGGTGCTGCATTACGGTTTCGGAGACCACCGGCTGTGGTGGAGCGGGCCCGTGCACGGCTTCCTCTACATGGGTTACCTCGTCGCCACGGTGGTACTGGGCACCACGCTACGGTGGCGGCCGGTGCGGATGGTGCTGGTGGCGCTGGCCGGCACGATCCCGTTCATGTCCTTCGTAGCCGAGCGCAACGTCACCCGTGAGGCGCGGGGGCAGCTTCCGACCCCGCCGAAGTAGCAGAAACTGGTGAGCCATGACTGGTCCCGGATCTAGCCCAGCTAAGGTGCCTCAGGTGTCGACGGTGCTGGATCTGCATCCCCCCAGTCCGCCAGGTGTGCCCCCGTTGCTGGCCCGCCTGGTCGATGACGCGGCGCTGTTCCCGCCGTCGCGGGCCAGCGTGGTCGATACCGTCAAGGCCCACCTCGCCGCCCGCCGCGCCCCGCACGCCGGGGTGATCGGTTTCCTGATCTGCCCGATTTCCCGGCTTGGCGCGCTGGTCAGCGCGTTGCGCAAGGCGCGCCCAGCGCGGCCGGTGGCGTTGTCGCTGGTTGCCGATACCGGCCTCGGCGGGCTGCCCAAGGCCATCTCCACCGCGCTGGACAACCCGAAGCTGCTCGATCTGCGGATGATCGAGGTGCCGGCACCGTCCGACGTGGACTCCACCTGGCTGGTCCAGCTCACTGAATTCGTGCCGGACGACGTGGTCCGGGTGGTGGAGCCGCGCCGCGGCCGGCCGGAGTGGTTGACCGGCGTGCGCCGGGTCGCCGAGGCCGGCTGCTGGCCCAAACTGCGGTGCGGCGGCACCTCCGTGGAGTCGTTCCCCACCGTCGAGGAAGTAGCCGATTTCCTGGCGATCGCGACCCGTGCCGGGGCACCGTTCAAGGCCACTGCCGGGCTACACCATGCGGTCCGCCATCACGATGCCGCCACCGGGCTGACCCACCATGGGCTGCTCAACATGCTCGTCGGCACCGCCCATGCGGTATCCGGAGTCAGCGCCCACGAGGCACTACGGTGCACCGACGCCGCCGCATTGGCCGCCGAGGCGGGCGCGTTGTCGGCGGAGACCGCGCGCGTTGCTCGTGAGGTGTTTGCCTGCTTCGGATCCGTATCGCTGACCGACCCGGTGGCCGAACTGGTCCGTCTGGGGCTGCTCCCGAGCCCCGAGCACCGAAGCGCAACCAAAGGCTGACCCCCCGGCGTGTCGCGCCTCCGTGCCCGGTATGTCGCGCCCCGGTGCACGGTGTGTCGGTGGTCTGATCGCCCGCTCCGCCAGCGCGATTCCACGGACCTCGTAGGCTCGCGACATGACCGCCACCGCATACCTCGGGCCTGAAGGAACGTTCGCCGAGCAGGCGGCCCGCCTGCTGGTCCCCGCCGACGAGCTGCGTTCGGCGGTGTCAGTGCACGCGGCGATCGCAGCGCTGCGGGCGCGCCAGGTTGATGCCGCCTGCGTGCCGGTGGAGAACTCCGTGGAGGGCTCGGTGCCGGCCACCCTCGATGCGATGGTCGAAGGCGATCCGGTGCTGGCGGTGGCCGAAGCCGTGCTACCAATCCAGTTCAGCGTGCTGGTCCGGCCCGGTACCCAGCCGGCCGACGTGCGCAGCGTGGCAACCCATCCACACGCTGCGGCGCAGGTCCGTTGCTGGCTGGGCACCCATCTGCCGGACGCCGCGACGATGCTGACCGACTCCACGTCCGCGGCGGCCGTCGCGGTGCTCGAGGAGCGGGCCGACGCCGCGGTATGCGCCCCGGTCGCGCTCGCCCACTACCCGCTCGCTGAGCTGGCCAGCGGGGTGCATGACAAGGACGACGCCAAGACCCGCTTCTTGCTATTACGCCGCCCCGGCACGCTGCCGCCCCCTACCGGCACCGACCGCACCTCGCTAGTCGCGGTGACCGCGGACCGGCCCGGAGCGCTGCTGGAGGTGCTCGCCGAGTTCGCCCTGCGCGGGATCAACCTCACCCGGATCGAGTCCCGGCCGATGAAGGCCCGGCTTGGGGAGTACCAGTTCTTCCTGGACTGCGAGGGACACGTGGCTGAGGACGCGGTCGGTGACGCGCTGGGTGAGCTGCATCGGCGCTGCGCCTGGGTGCGCTTCCTGGGCTCCTACCCTCGAGTTGGCGCCTCCCGCCCCGGCCCGGATCCCGCTGGGTTCTCCACCGCTCGGGAGTGGCTGCGCGCGGTGCGCGCCGGGCGCAGTGCGTGACGCTGCGGCTGGTGCTGGTCCGGCACGGACAGACCACGGCGAACGCCGAGGGAATCCTCGATACGCAGCTGCCCGGGCACGCGTTGACCGAGGAGGGTCACCGGCAAGCCGAGGAGCTGGCGCAGCGACTGGCTGGCGAACCGGTGGTCGCCGTGTACGCCAGCCGCGCGATGCGCGCGCAGCAGACCGCGCAGCCGATCGCCGTCCAGCACGGCCTGGCAACGCAGATCCTCAGCGGGGTGCACGAGGTGTTCCTCGGAGATCTCGAGGGACGCGGGGCACCGGAAGATCATCAAACGCTGCACGAGCTTTACCGCGCCTGGCACTCTGGCGACCTGCGAGCGGCGCGTCCCGGGGGCGAATCAGGTAAGCAGGTGCTCGATCGGTACCTCGCCGACGTCGCGGCGATCCGATCGGCGCACCGGGACGGCACCGTGGTGCTGGTCAGCCATGGTGCCGCCATCCGGTTGGCCGTGGTCGCCCTGGCCGCCAACGTCGATGGCGCGTTTGCCGAACCGCGCTACCTCGCCAATGCCGCGGCAATCCTGCTCGAGGCCGACCAAACCGGCTGGCGCTGCCTGCGCTGGGATGGCATCGACCTGGACTAGCCCGCAGTGACGGTGGGTCGCTCACCGGGCATATTCCGCCACCGGAAACCCTTCTCGGGGCAGGTGGCGCATGGTGGGTAACGGAGATGCGATCAAGACACCTGCAGCGAGCAGCATCCCGACTGCCGCCAACCACAAGGTGGGACGCAGACCGATCCACTCCGCCACGACACCGGCAAGCAAGCTCCCCACCGGAGCCGCACCCCAGTACAGGAAGTTGATCGTGGCATTCATCCTGCCGAGCAGGTGATCGGGGCACAGTGTCTGCTGCAAGCTCACCTGCACGACGATGACCACGAGGAGGCAGGCGCTGGTCACGAAGCCGGCCACCACGTAGTACACCAACCGCCAGCCGGAATCAGTGAGCGGGAAGCCCAGTGACGCCAGGCCGTTGATCAGTGCGGTGATCCACAAGAGCCGGCCCGCACCGACCTGGGTCGCCAGGCGCCTGGCGAGCACGGCGCCAACCAGCGCCCCTACCAGGCTGAGACTGCCCAGCAGACCGATTGTGCTGGGGGAAAGGTGCACCACCCGGATGAGGAACACCACCACTATGGCCAGATGGGCGGTCTGACACAGCGAGGTGATCGCGTTGTTGAGGCCGATGGCACGCAGGATCGGGTTCCCGAACACCAATCGCGTCCCCTCGAGGATTTCCTGGCGTAGCTGCGGCTCAGCACGTTTCTTCGGAGCTGCCTCCTTGCTGCGAATGGTCTGCAGCCAGGTGGCCGAGCACAGAAAGCTCAGGGCATCGACCAGTATCGCGATGGAAGCGGTGAACCGCTGGACGAGATATCCGGCAAGGCTTGGTGCGGCAAGAGCCGACATAGAGATACCGGTGCGCAGCTTCGCGTTTCCCTCGATGAGGTCGTCACGCTCGATAAGACGTGGCAGGTATGACTGGTGCGCCACGTCGAAGAACACGGTCAGGATGCCGGTGACGAGCATGACCAGGTAGAGCTGCCAGAGGGTGACGGCACCGAAGACCGCCGCGATCGGGATCGACCCGAATGTGATCGCCCGGCCGAGGTCTGCCACCACCAGGACGGGTCGGCAGCGCATCCGGTCGCACCAGGCGCCGGCCTGAAGGCCGATCAGCAGGTACGCCACCGTCTGCAGGGTCTTGAGCGTCGAGACCTCGAACGTCGATGCGTGCAAGGTGATCACGGCCAGCAATGGCACCGCCAGGCTGCTGATCCCCGTCCCGACCTTGCTGATCGCCTCCGCGGCGCACAGGTGACGGAAGTCGCGGTGCCGCAGCAGCCCGCCCCTCCACCACCAACGCTCGGTGACTACCACCTGGTCGATCCCCCCGCGATGACCCTAGTGCAGTTTCTTCAAGCGGAATTGATTCTAGAATGGACGGCGTGCTGGCGCATGTGTCAGTCCGGTCCAACGCCGGGCCAGGCGAGGCGGGCAGACCTGCACCGCGGTCGCCCTGGCAGGCCCTACCTCCGCGGCGGCTGAGTGAGCGCTCATGATCGTTGGTCGAGTTGGTTCATGATCAGGCGAGCGTTGCTGGTCTCGACCGCGAACCCATACCCGATCGTCACCAACGGCTGCGCGCGGTTAGTCCACGACTACCAAATGGCGATGTTCCTCCAATACGAGATCTACTTCCTCCTCGCCCGCCCGGGTGACTGGACCCCGCTTCGGCTGTTCTACCGTGGTCAGCCCATCGGTGGTGGGCCGCAAGTCCATGATCTGGCTGCCTTCGACTTCGCTTTCGTGCTGTTCATCGGCTTCAAGGAAAACGAGTTCACCAGGCAGCTTGCTGGTTTCCTGCCGTCCTTCTGCCTCACCGACACCTACCCGCACCCCGACCTTCCCGACGGGCTGTTCCGCGGTGTCCTTTCCCATCGCGCCGCCGAGCGGTACCGCGATCTCCTGCTGGTAGGTGGCTCCTACGACGACCGGGTTTTCTATCCGGACCGCAAGGGCGAGGAGCTGGTGCTTGCGGTCGGCCGGATCCATCCTGACAAGAACCAGCTCGAACTGGTCCGCAGCTACCGGCGGGCGATCTTCGATGAGTACGGCCTGCCCTTGCATCTGGTGGGAGGTATCGACGACCCAGACTATTTCGCTGAGGTGCAGCGGCATGTCGATGGTCGCGCGGTCGTGTCGAGCATTGATCCGACCGACCCACTGGCCACCAGCAGCTGGCGTGGAGCCCAGGAAATTGCCGAACTGTGCAACCGGGCCCGCCTGTTCGTGTCGGCCTCGCCGAAGGAGAGCTTCGGTATGGCGATGATCGAGGCGATGGCGTGCGGCACCACCTGCATCGTGAACGGCAACTACCGCGGTTTTGCCGCGGCCGACTTACGCCCCCATGTCTACGGCCATATCACCGCTCGGCAGGGCGGCATTGTCGACCTCATTGCCCAAGCGCTGCGCAACGACATCCACATCGACGGCTCGACTTGGGTGAAGAAGTACTCGCTGAGCAGCATGCGGGAGCCACTGTGGCGGTTCATCGAGGAGCGGATATAAGCGTATGCGTGTCGGCCTCGTCATCTTCGGAAGCCTGGACACGGTCACTGGCGGCTATCTCTACGACCGCCAGTTCCTCGACTACCTTGGGTCGCGCGGCGATCAGACGTGCGTGGTGTCCTTGCCCTGGCGGACCTACCCTCGCCAGCTCACCGACAATTTCTCGCCGTCGCTGGCTCGGCGGCTGGCGGGCGGGTACTTCGACATCCTGCTCCAAGACGAGCTCAACCACCCATCGCTGGTCATGCTCAACCGATGGCTCAAGGCGCGAGCCCGGTATCCCATCGTCACGCTCGTCCACCTGCTGCGTTCCAGCGAGCGCAGCGCGTCACCACTGCACCACGCCTATGTGGCGGTAGAGCGCCGGTACCTGGCCACCGTCGATGCGGCGGTGTTCAACTGTGAAACAACGCGCCAGGCGGCCGAGGGGCTGCTCGGGCGCTGCATTCCTGGAGTTGTCGCCTACCCCGGCTGCGATCACCTCCGAGTGCAGATCTCGGAGGCCGACATAGCTGCGCGAGCGCGAGTGGTGGGCCCTCTTCGCATCCTGAGCGTCGCCAACGTGGTCCCCGGGAAGGGATTGCACATCCTGGTCGCCGCCTTAGCCAGGCTGCCCGCGCAGAGCTGGCGGTTGACGGTCGCCGGCAGCCTGACCACGGACCGGGTCTACGTCAACCGCCTGCGCAACTTGATTGGACGTTTGGGTCTGGACGGCAACGTCCACCTGCTGGGCACCGTGCCCAATCAGCAGATCGCCGAGCTGCTCACCCGAAACCACTTGTTGGCGCTGCCCTCGTCGTACGAGGCCCTGGGCATTGCCTATCTCGAGGCGATGCGGTGTGGGCTCCCGGTGATCGCCACTTCCGCTGGCGGGGCGCGCGAGGTCGTCGACGAAGGCCGCGAAGGGCTCTTCGTCGCACCAGGCGATGTGGACACTCTCAGCGGGCACGTGCAGGCGCTGGTCGCCGACCGCGAGCTATTGCTGCGGATGGGGCTGGCAGCTCGCCGGCGGGCGACCCGGCACCCGACCTGGGACCAGTCTTTCGCGCGCGCTCGCGACTTGCTGTGCTCCCTCGTCGCCTCCCACCAGCGCCGTAGACACTAGAAAGCACTGGCTGTGATCACCCACCAGCAGCTCCCCGAGTACTACGACTGGCTCTCTCGCTACGTCCAGCTCGCCAACTGGCTGTCCTACCGGGATCGCTTCGCGTCATTCACCATGCACAAGAGGTTGGGGATCGAAACGGCCAGCAGCCGCACAGCAGGTGTCGAATACGTCAATGACCGGGTGCTGGCGGTTTCCGGCCTGGCGCTCGGTCCCCGGGTGCTCGACGCGGGCTGCGGCTTCGGTGGCACGGTCTTCCACTGGCAGTCCCGGATCGGTGGCCGCTATGAGGGCATCACGCTGAGCCGGGTGCAACTGGCGGTGGCACAGCGCGAGGCACGCCGGCGCGGCATCGCAGACGTCTGCCGGTTCCGGGTGCAAAGTTACGATGGGCCACTTGGCACCGGTTTTGATGCGGTGGTCGCTATCGAGTCGCTGATCCATTCGCCTGACCTCGACCGCACGCTGGCCAACCTGGCGGGTGCACTCGCGCCCGGCGGTGTGCTCCTGGTGCTCGACGACATGGCGGCGCGCGATCTCGACAGCCGCCGGCCGGTTGAGGCCGACCTGCTGCGCAGGCACTGGGGCTGCGCCCGTTACTGGACCTACGACGAGTACCGGGCCGGGCTTGATCGCGCAGGGTTGTCGCTGGTCCATACGGAAGACCTCAGCGCCCTGATGCGCCCGCGCGGTGAGGCGCTCCTCGACCGCCTGGAGCTGACGTATTCGTTGCTGCACCGGCTGATCCCCATGCGCGCAGCGCGCACCGTCGTCTCTGCTTACCTTGGGGGGATCGCTCTGGAGCGGCTGCACGGCTCGGGGGACGTGCGCTACCGGCTCCTGGTCGGCCACAAGGTGGATCGGTGATGGCTAATCCCGATCCACCCACCCGGTACGACTCCTGCCTCGACATATGTGGCCGGCTTGACCATCCTGGCTTGGCCACCGATATGCCGATCTGGGTCGATCACACCCGGGAGGAGACGACGGTCGACCAAGCGAGCATCGAGGATGCACTGGAAGGAATGAACCTGCGGGGCCGCAACATCCTCCACGTCGGCGTCGGTAACTCCCGGTTCGCCCAGCGGTTCGCCGGCCGGGTCCGTCTCGTGGACGGCCTCACGGTGAGCCAGCCGGAAAAGGAGCTCGCCGACTCGCTGCAGATCCCCAACTACACGGTTTATTTCCTGAGCAAGTACAGCCGAGAGTTCCTCACCACAATTAAGAACCGGTACGATTTTATCGTCGACAACAACCTGGCCAGCTTCGCGTGCTGCAAATACCACTTCTTTCGGATGTTCGACAACTACCTGTGGTGCCTGCGGCCGCGCGGTCGGATCCTGACCGATCAGCGGGGCATGGACTGGACTGTCAACAACGACCCTCGATGGCAGCTGACCTTCTCGGACCTCGTCGCGCTGGAGCGGCAGTTCCCCGTGACCGTGGCGAAGGTCACCGACACGGTCTATGAGATCGGTGCCGTCCCGTGACTGGTAACCCCGCGCTAGCCGAGCTCGGTTTTGCGCCCGACGACCGCGTCGTCATCATCCACGCCGACGATGTGGGGATGTGCGCGGCGACCATCGAGGCTTTCTTCGAGCTTGTGGAATGCCGCGGAATCTCTGCTGGCTCGGTGATGGTCCCGTGCCCCTGGTTCCCGGCAGTGGCCGCCGCCTGCCGCAGCCATGCCGAGCTTGACGTCGGCGTGCACCTGACGCTCACCAGCGAGTGGGATGGCTACCGCTGGGCCCCCATCTCCACCCGGGACCCAGCCTCCGGCCTGCTGGACGAGGAGGGTTACTTCTACCGGAACCAGGACCAGTGGCGCAGCGTCGACCCGCAGGCGATCCGCACCGAGGTGCAGGCTCAAGTCGACCGTGCGCTGGCGGCGGGACTGGACCTGACGCACATCGACCACCACATGTTCGCGCTGCTGCGTCCGGCTCTGATCGACCAGTACGTCAGCCTCGGCTTCGCCCGGCAGCTCCCGGTGCTCATGACGCGCCAGCCGCAGTGGGTGGCGGCACTGTCCGAAGCAGCCATCGCCGGATGGGAGCGGCAGGGACTGCCGGTGTTCGACCACCTCAGGGAGATGCCGCTGGGCGGCCCGGTGGCGGACCGGCTCGACCTGGCCAGAAGGCTGTTCGATGAGCTGCCGCCCGGGCTGACCTACCTGATCACCCATCCAGCCAGGGACACCGTCGAACTGCGGGCCATCGCCCACGACTGGCGGGCACGCGTGGCAGACTTCGACACCTTCCGCGACGGCAGGCTTGCCCAGCATCTGCGTAGGAGTGGTATCCAGGTCATCGGCTGGCGACCGGTGCGGGAATTGCTGCGCGGGAGAGGCAACCGGCGCCTGACGGGAGGCCAGACGTGACGTCCATGCAACCGCGGTACAGCGTCACCGTGCGGCGAGAGTTCATCGCCCAGCATTTCCTCGTCGGTGGCGACTGGGGCCGGGAGAACACGCTCAACTCTCACCGTTACCGGATCGAGGCGCGATACGAGGGCACGAGCTTGGATCACCACGGCTTCCTGCTCGACATCGACGACATCAACCGCAAGTTGGACGGCCTGGTGGAGCGTTACCGCGACCGCACCCTCAACGAACTGCCCGAATTCGACGGCCTCAACCCAAGCGTGGAGCACTTCTCCCGGATCGTGAGCGATCAGCTGGAGGTGACCGCGCCCAACATCGACACCCTCGAAGTGACGATCTGGGAGGACGCCGACGC